>NZ_VHLC01000087.1:0-39583 GCF_006547355.1 Myxococcus sp. AB036A
ATCCACCAGCATCCATTACCCGTACTGCACCCGCCCTCACCGGGATGTGCACTGCTTCACGGCATGGCAACCCGGTGGCGGGATATTGCCGCGCCAGACCACATCTCCTCCGAGCCAGGGCATGCGTGCGGTACGCTGTGGGGTCCACCGTCTTCCGGGAGGAGCAGGCACCATGAGCTTCACCTTGAACGTCAACGGCCGGGAGCACGCCGTCGACGCGCCCGAAGACACGCCCCTCCTCTACATCCTGCGCGACGAACTGGGGCTTCACGGGGCCCGGTATGGCTGCGGCGTGGGGCAGTGCGGCGCATGTACGGTGCTGAGCAATGGCTCACCACTGCGCGCCTGTGTCGTGCCTGCGGCGACCCTGCGCGGCCGGAACCTCACCACCGTGGAAGGCCTGCGCGCGCCGGATGGGACACCGCACCCGCTCCACAATGCCTTCGTGGCCGAGCAGGCCGGCCAGTGCGCCTACTGCATCCCCGGCATGGTGGTGACGGCGGCGGCCCTGCTGAAGGAGAAGCCCCAGCCCACCGAGGCGGAGATTCGCGCGGCGCTGGATGCCAACCTGTGCCGGTGCGGTTCACACAATCGCATCGTCCGAGCCATTCAGCGCGCCGCGGAGGAACTGGCACGATGAGCCTCCGCCTGAGCCGCCGCGAGGTGCTCCAGGGCTCGCTGGTGCTGGCCTTCGCCCTCATGGGCCCGCGCGCCCTGAGCGCGGCACCAGGAGGCGCCGGGCTCCCGGGAAGCCTGCGGCGCAATCCCCACCTCGACGCGTGGCTTCGCATCGGCGCGGATGGCGTCGTCACCCTGAAGACGGGAAAGGTGGAGCTGGGCCAGGGCATCCTGACAGCGCTCGGGCAGCTCTGCGCGGACGAACTGGACGTCAGCATGTCGCGGCTGACCTTCATCTCTGGCGACACCGAGCAGTCGCCGTACGAAGGCACCACCGCCGGCAGCAACTCCGTCACCCAGGGCGGCACCGCGGTGCGCTACGCGTCCGCCGAGGTTCGCGCCATCCTCCTGGCGATGGCCAGCAAGCAACTGGGCGTCCCGGTGGAGCATCTGCGCGTCCGGGACGGCACCATCCGGGCTGGCGGCGGGAAGGGCGCATCCATCACGTACTGGAGCCTCGTCGGCGGGAAGTCCCTGAACCGGGAGGCGACGGGCACGGTGAAGCCCAAGCCTCCCATCGCGCGCCATCATGCGGGTCGCTCGGTTCCGCGCGTGGACCTGCCGGGCAAGATTTCCGGCGAGGCGAGCTTCGTGCACGACTACCGGCCCGCCAACCTGGTGCACGGCCGCATCATCCGCGCGCCGTCCCAAGGCGCCTCGCTCACGGAGGTGGACACCGCGCCCGTGGAGCAGATGCCGGGCGTGCGGAAGGTGGTGCGTGACGGCGACTTCCTGGGCGTCATCGCCACGAAGGAGTGGCAGGCCATCCAGGCCGCGGCGGCGCTCGCGAGCAGCGCCCGCTGGCGCGAACAGGCCACCCTGCCCCAGGACCCGTACACCTGGCTGCTGGAGCAACCCAGCCAGGACACAGTCATCGAGGACACGGTGCGGCCCACCGACGTCGCGCCCACGCACACCCTCGAGGTGCGTTACCTGCGGCCGTACCAGATGCACGGAGCCATTGGCCCGTCCTGCGCGGTGGCGGAGTGGGACGGCGAGCGCCTCACGGTGCACACCCACAGCCAGAGCGTCTTCGACACCAGCGCGGCCATCGCGAGGATGCTCCGCGTCCCGGTGGACCGGGTCCACGGCAAGCACCTGCCCGGCTCCGGCTGCTACGGCCACAACGGCGCGGACGACGCCGCCGCCGACGCGGCGCTGCTCGCGCGCGCCCTCCCCGGCCACGCGGTGCGCGTGCAGTGGTCCCGCGAGGACGAGCACGCCTGCGAGCCCTATGGCTCCGCGATGGTGATGAAGGTGCGCGCGGGCGCGGACGCGGAAGGCAACGTGCTGGACTGGGACTATGCGCTGTGGTCCACGCCGCACGGCACCCGGCCCGGAGGCCACCCGGGAAATCTGCTGGCGGGGCGTTCGCTCGCGGAGCCCTTCTCCATGCCCGTGCCCCGAAATGGCGGACCGCCGAACTACGCCGCGGACCGGAACGCCATTCCGCTCTACGACTTCCCGGGCCGGAAGGTGACGACCCATCTCGTCACCCGAATGCCCTTGCGCGTCTCCTCGCTTCGGGGGCTGGGCGCCTACGGCAACGTCTTCGCCATCGAGTCCTTCATGGATGAGCTGGCCCACGCCGCGAAGGTGGACCCGGTGGCCTTCCGGCTCCGGCAACTTCACGACGCGCGCGCGAAGGCCGTCATCCAGAAAGCAGCGGAGCGCTTCGGCTGGACCACCGCCCCCAGGCCCCAGGGACATGGGCGCGGCATCGGCTTCGCGCGCTACAAGAACCTCGCGAGCTACTGCGCCGTCTGCATCGAAGTGCGCGTCGACCCTCGGACCCACGCCATCCAGGTGCTGCGCGCGGTCCTGGCCGCCGATGCGGGCGAGGTCGTCAATCCGGATGGGCTCGCCAACCAGCTCGAGGGCGGGCTCATCCAGTCGCTGAGCTGGAGCCTGAGGGAGGCGGTCCGTCATGACGCCCAGCGCGTCACCTCGCGAGACTGGCGCACGTACCCCATCCTCACCTTCTCGGAAGTCCCGCCCATCGAGGTCGCGCTGATCGAGCGTCCTGGGGAGCCCCTCCTGGGCGTGGGCGAAGCTTCCCAGGGTCCCACTTCGGCTGCGCTGGCCAATGCCGTCTTCGACGCCACGGGGGCCAGGCTGCGGGAGCTGCCGCTGACACCGGAGCGGCTCGCGGCGGCGCTCCAGACACGCTGAGGCGGCACCGAGGGGGCAAGCCCATGGCCCGCGCGCACGTCGACAACACTCGACGGAGGCCGCGTGCCATGTGAATCTGCGTTCGAATTCGAAGTGGAAGGGTGCGGCGATGAACGCCGCAGGAACTCGGATGGTCGGGCCGCCATCCCAGCCGGCAACGCAGCCGGCGGGACCAGCGTATGTCGACCACCACGCCACCGGGGCAGTCCGCCCTTCCGCCCGAGGCCTGGGCCCCACTGCTTCGACTCTCCAGGCTCGCGGGCCGGCCGCTGGAGCGCTTCCTCCATATCGAAGCGGCCAGTGGCATCCTGCTCCTCGTGGCGGCGGCCATCGCGCTCCTGTGGGCGAACTCGCCCTGGGCGGAGAGCTACGCGCACTTCTGGCACACGCCGCTCGGCATCCGCGTCGGTGACTTCACCTTCGAGCGCAGCCTCGAATGGGTCGTCAACGACGGCTTGATGGCCATCTTCTTCTTCGTCGTGGGCATGGAGATTCGCCGCGAGGTCCATCAGGGCGAGCTGTCAGAGTTGCGGCGCGCCGCGCTCCCCGCCGCGGCGGCGCTGGGGGGCATGCTCGTTCCGGCGGGCCTGTACCTCCTCCTGGCGAATACCCCGGACACCCGCTCGGGGTGGGGCGTGCCCATGGCCACGGACATCGCGTTCGCGGTGGGCATCCTCACGCTCCTCGGAAGCCGGGTGCCCCCCGCCCTGCGCGTGCTCCTGCTCGCGCTCGCGGTCATCGACGACCTGGGCGCCATCATCGTCATCGCGGTGTTCTACTCATCGGGCGTGGCCATCACCGGGCTGCTCGTCGCGGCGCTGGGAATCGTGGGTGTCTTCGCGATGCAGCGGTTTGGCGTGCGCTCGAAGTGGGCCTACATCGTTCCAGCGTTCGTCGCCTGGGCGGGCGTCTACTCCGCGGGGATTCATCCGACGATTGCGGGCGTCATCATCGGGCTCATCACGCCGGTGCGCACCTGGCTCGGTCCGGAAGGATTCGTCACCGGCGCTCGGACCGAACTCGAACACATCGCCCAGGCGCAGCCGGGCGAGCTGTCCTCCCATCACCTCTCGGAGACCTTGCGCCGGGTCGATGCCGCGCGCCGCGAGGCCATGTCGCCTTCGGAGAGCCTGATTGCCACGCTGCATCCGTGGGTGGCGTTCGGCATCATGCCGGTGTTCGCGCTCGCGAACGCGGGGGTGCCGATTTCCAGTGAACCACTCGATGCGGCGTCGTGGACCGTAGCCCTCGCGACGGCCACCGGGCTCCTGGTGGGCAAGCCCCTGGGCGTGATTGGCGCCTGCTGGCTGGCACTGCGCCTGCGGCTCGCGACGTTGCCGAAGGGCCTGGGCATGCGGGAGCTGCTGGTGCTGGGAAGCACCGCGGGCATCGGCTTCACCATGGCCCTGTTCATCGCGCAGCTCGCCTTCACGGAGACGAAGCTGCTCGCCGCGGGGAAGCTGGGGGTGCTGGCCGCGAGCGGGGCCGCCGCCGTCGTCGCACTCGTTCTGGGACGGTGGTTGCTCACCACGTCGGCGCGGCCCGGCGCCGCGAGGTCCGTGGACGAGGCGGAGCGTTCGACGGCGCTATAACGCGCCCAGCCCCAGGTGTCCGCCACGCGCCACGACGCCAGCACCTCGACCAGGCGGCCCGCTTCCAGGTCCGCCTCGTCGCGAAGTCCGCGACAGAGGAAGCTGGGAGGTTATGTCCTGGACCTGCGCGCCCGCGCTGAGGAACCTCGGACGCCTGCGGTTGCCTCACGGCGAGCACCCCATCGAGGTGCGCGGACCCAAGCTCGCGCACTGGGGCGCCTCCTGGCGACGCATCCAGGGCTCGGGCACTATCCCGGTCACGAGCCTCGATGGCTCGCCGAACGCTGCGGGAGCAAGTGATGCGGACATCGATGAAATGCATGGGGCTGCTGTTGCTCGTCCTGGGGAGCGCGTGCGCGAGCACCCGGCCCGCCGTGACCGAGTCCGTGCCTCCCCACCAGACGTTCACCATCGAATCCGCGAAGCTGAAGGAGGCCCGCCACATCACCGTCTACCTGCCGCCGGGCTACACGACGGCGGCGGAGAGCCGCTTCCCGGTGCTCTACATGCCCGATGGCGGCCTGAAGGAGGACTTCCCGCACGTGGCCACCACCGTCGACACGGCCATCCGCGCGGGCGAGCTGCGGCCCCTCATCATCGTGGGAATCGAAAACACCGTGCGGCGGCGGGACATGACGGGCCCGACCACGGTGGCGTCGGACCTGGAGGTCGCCCCCGTCACGGGAGGCTCGGCGACGTTCCGAGCCTTCATCCACGAAGAGTTGATGCCGGAGGTGGAGCGCCGCTACCGGGTGACGCAGGAGCGGGCCATCATCGGCGAGTCGCTCGCGGGCTACTTCATCGTGGAGACGTTCTTCCTCCAGCCGGACCTGTTCGACACCTACCTCGCGCTGAGCCCCAGCCTGTGGTGGAACGCGGAGTCGTTGGTGAAGGGGGCGGGTGAATGGTTCGCGGCACGGCCGGACCTGCGCGCGGGACTTTATGTGTCCTCCGCCAATGAAACGGACGACATCGTCCCCGCCGTGGCGAGGCTCCAGAACGTCCTCCGGACCCGCGCGCCCGCGGGCCTGAAGTGGGAAGTCGAACCCCGGCCCGACTTGCGCCACGACAACATCTACCGGGAGAGTTCGCCCAGCGTGCTGCGCAAGTGGCTGCCTCCCGTGGTGGCCGCCGAACGCGCGCCCTGACGCAGCGCCCACGCGCCGCGCGGAAGCCCTGGGCATCCACGCGGCGCGCCACGTCCGGGGACTACTGCGGAGGCATCTGGTTCGGGTCCATCCAGGCCACCTCCCAGTGGTGACCGTCCGGGTCGTAGAAGCTCCCGCCGTACATGAAGCCCATGTCCATGGTGTCCGCCGCGCGTGAACCACCGTTCGCCAGCGCGGTCTTCACCATCTCATCGACATCCTCGCGGCTGCTGGCGGACAGCGCATACGTGCCGGCGGTGCTCTGCGTCGCATCGTGCAGGGGCTTCTTGATGAAGTCCTTGAAGCGGGTATGCGTGAGGAGCATCACGAACGCGTCCTCGCCCACCACCATGCAGGTGGCGTGCTCGTCGGTGAAGTCCTTGTTGAACTCGAAGCCCAGCTTCGTGAAGAAGTCCACCGACCGCTTCAGGTCGGCTACGGGCAGGTTGAGGAAGAGCTTACGGGGACGGCTGACCTTCATGTTCGCCTCCAGGGCGGGTGGGTTACGAAGGCTTTGACTCCAAAGGCGGACCGAATTCATCGGTCCTTTTTCAAAAAGATTCTCCGCCCCCGCCTACCGAGGGAGCTCCAGGGGAAGGCCGAAGCGCGGGAACAACGCCTCCGTATCGAGGAAGTGGGTCATCGCCGCGATGCGTCCACCGGACAGCTCCAGGACGATGAGCGACCACGGCTTGAAGGGCCCGCCGTCACTGCTCGCGTGGTACTGGCCATAGGCCGGTGAGCCACAGGCCTCGGTCCTCACCAGCCGGGAGTCCCTGCAGACCGCCCCTCGCCCGAGGAACCAGCCGCGAATGGACTCGTGCCCCTGGAGCCACAGCGTGTAGGGGGGCATGGAGAGGGTGACTTCCTCGTGGAGAATCGCAGTGAAGGCGTCCATGTCGTAGCGCTCGAACGCATCCACGTAGCGATTCAGCAGCGCCACCTGCGCGTCGGACTGAGGCACCCGGAACTCGGAGTCTTCCAGCCGCAGGTCTGACACAGTCACCCGGGCACGCTGGAGCGCGCTGTTCACCGAGGCGACCGACGTCTCCAGCGTCTCGGCGATCTCCGTGGCGGGCCAGCCCAGGACCTCGGCCAGCAGCAGCACCGCGCGCTGCTTGGGGGGCAGGTGTTGAAGCGCCGCGAGGAACGCGAGCCGGATGCTCTGACGCAGCGACGCCTGCTCGGAGGGGTCCACGTCCGACGGCACGGCCAGCGCGTCCGGAATGGGCTCAATCCAACTGTTCGCCGGCAGCGGCGTCAGCGGCCCGTCGATGGAGTACGCGGGCCCCAGCTCCATCGGCCGCGCGCGTCGCCCGCTCGCCGACAAGGCGTCCAGGCACACGCGGGTGGCGATGGAGTACAGCCAGGTCCGTGGAGACGCACGGCCCTCGAACCGGTCCATCGCGCGCCAGGCGCGCACCATCGTCTCCTGGACGGCGTCATCCGCCTCCGAGACAGAACCCAGCATGCGATAGCAATGGCCCATGAGCGCCGAGCGGTGCGCCTCGAAGCCGAATGCCTGCTTCCCAGAATCCGGAAGGTCCTTCATCAACGGGCGGTCTATCAGGCCCATCAGGTCATGTCAGGGGCTCGGACAGGCAGCCCCCGTGTCAATCCACGCGCGGATGAGCTCACCAAATGCACGCTGGGTGCCTGGCACGGGCTCCAGGCCAGGGCCTGGGTCCCAACCCCACCCCACCAGGACGTCCTCAGCCATGTGGTGATGCAGCGCGTCCAGGGACTTCCCGCCGTTTCGCGCGGGGTCCTTGAGCTGCTCGCAAATCTTCCCCAGGGGGACGCCCAGCCATGCCATCTCCGCTGGCGCCAGTGCCCACTTCGGATTGCCAGGCACGCTCCGCAGCGTCGTGCCCACCAATGGCGTGTTCCGCGCCTGGTGGCACGAGGTACAGGGCAGCCCGGGGGTGCCATGTCCCGAGGGCCCGCCCGCCACGGCGGGCACGTGCAGACGCCGGTCCATGCCCTGCCGGGGTACACCATCGGCCGGGTGGCAGTTGACGCAGCGTGGGTGCGTCATCACACGCCCCGCCTCGACGAAGAGCGCGACCGAGCGCTGCTTCTCGTCCGTGATGGCCGCGAACGCGGACACGGGCCGGAGTGACGTCCCCGCCTCCTGCGCTGGCTGCGCTCCCGAAGCCTTCGGTGCGCTCCGGGTGGACTTGCAGCCCACCGCCGAGATGACGGCGCCCAGCACGATGACGGAGAGCCCCGGGTGTCTCATTCGCGCTCCAGCTCTCTCAGGACGGCCTCCGCGGCGCGGCGGCCCGACACCAGCGCGCCGTCGATGGAGGCATTGTCACGGTGGTCTCCACACACGAACAGCCCCGGCGACAGCCGCACTGGCCGGCGAGGCAGTTCCAACACCTCCGGCGGCTGCGCGGGCAGCGCGAGCGGAATCGCATAGGTGCGCAGGTGCCGCCATGCGGACACGGCCGGACCGAACCAGTCCGTCAGCTCCGCGAGCACCTCGGCTTGCAGCGTGGCCAGGTCCGGCGTGGCGCCCACCACGGACACGGACACGAGCGACTGTCCCCGCGGCGCATATGCCGGTGACACCTCGCTCATCACCGCCACGTTGTTCACCCGGCCCCGGCCCTCGCCATTGAGCAGCAGCCAGGGGCCTTCCACGGGCGGCTCCGGCGCGGCGAAGTAGAGGCACGTCACCCGGTTCATCACCGGTGGCACCATGCCCGGCAGCAGCCCCACCGCGCTCGCCGGGTCCGTGGCCACCACCACCGCCCTGGCGCCAATCAACTCTCCGTCCGCCAGACGCACGCGGTGTCCCCACACCTCCGCCACCGGCGCGCGCATCCGCAGCAGGCCCGACGGAAGGCGCGCCGACAGCTGCGCTGGAATGGCGCCCATCCCCGACTCCGGAACCGCCGCGTATCCGGATGAGAACATGCGGAAGACGAACTCCAGGAAGCGGCTGGACGTGGTCAGCTCCCGCTCCAGGAAGATGCCGGCGAAGAAGGGGCGCAGGAACGACTCACGCAAAGCCTCCGTGAAGCCCAGCTCGTCCAGGTAGCGCCGCGACGTGCGTGACGGCCGCTGCCACACGTCCTCCACCTCACCGGAGAGCGCCAGCTGCCTCAGCTCCAGGATGCGCAGCTTGTCCCCGAACGTCCCCACGGGAGCAAACAGGTGCCCGAGCGCCTCCAAGGGGCGGCGCAGCGGGTCCGCGACCGTGTGCAACTTGCCACCCCGCCACACCTTCGCGCCGGGGACGAACCTGCGCAACGTCAGCGCTTCCAGGTCCAACGTGCGCCGGCCCTCCGGATACGCGGACAGGTACACCTGGAAGCCTCTGTCTAGCAGGAAGCCCTCATGGACATCCGTGCGAACCCTGCCCCCCGGTGCGTCACTTCCCTCTAGCAACAACACCTTCACCCGTGACGCGACGAGCGCCCGCGCGCACGCCAACCCCGCGAGCCCTGCCCCGACGACGATGACCTCCGGATTCGACACGCACGCGCCTCCACACTTCCTGCTCAAGAAAAGCGCCCACGCTCGCTTGATAAGCGTGGGAGGCGCAAGGGAGACTCGGAAGCGGTTGCGGGCAACAGACACTTGATGCAGAAACACCGGCTGTTGCCCGTCCCACCCATGCAACCAAGCGCCGGAATGCTCCCGGCCCACAACACCCCTCGGAGCGAGAGAAAGCAGGCAGCCCCATGTTGATCGTGATGCGACCCGACGCGACGGCCCAGGACATCGAGCGTGTGAACGACGAGATCCGCCGCCGTGGTTGGCAACCGCACGCGATTCCAGGGGGCACTCGCACGGCCGTTGGCATCACCGGAAACCCGGGCGCGGTGGAACCGGAGCCCTTCCGCGTGCTCCCTGGCGTCGCTGACGCCGTAGCCATCTCCCAGCCGTTCAAGCTCGTCAGCCGCGAGGTGAAGCCGGACGACACGCAGCTGCGCATCGGCGACCTGACGATTGGCGGCTCCGCCTTCCACGTCATCGCCGGCCCGTGCTCGGTGGAGTCGCGCGAGCAGATTCTCTCCACCGCCCACGCGGTGAAGAAGGCGGGCGCCACCATGCTGCGTGGCGGTGCGTTCAAGCCGCGCACCAGCCCCTATGAGTTCCAGGGCCTCAAGGGTGACGGCCTGGCACTGCTGGCCGAGGCGCGCCAGGAGACGGGCCTGCTCGTCACCACCGAGGTGAAGGACACCGCGACGCTCCAGGCCGTCGCCGACGCCACGGACATCCTCCAGATTGGCGCGCGCAACATGCAGAACTTCAGCCTGCTGGAGGCCGTGGGAGACCTGCGCAAGCCGGTGATGCTCAAGCGCGGCATGAGCGCCACCATCAAGGAACTGCTGATGGCGGCCGAGTACATCGTCGCCCGCGGCAACACGCAGGTCATCCTCTGCGAGCGCGGCATCCGCACCTTCGAGACGATGACGCGCAACACGCTGGACCTCAACGCGGTGCCCATGCTGAAGGCGCTCTCGCACCTGCCCGTCTTCGTGGACCCGTCGCACGGCATCGGCGTGCGCAAGGCGGTGCCGGCGATGATGCGCGCGGCGACGGCGGTGGGGGCGGACGGCATCATCGTCGAGGTGCACCCCGACCCGCCGCGCGCGAAGTCGGACGGTGCCCAGTCGCTGGACTTCTCCGAGTTCGAGAAGTCCATGAACGAGGTCCGCGCCATCGCCCAGGCGATGGGCCGCGAAGTGGTCAGGCTGGGATAGGCCATGACACTCAAGGAAGCGCTGGGCAAGGTGGTGGGCCGGCGCGACCTCACCCGCGAGGAGATGACCCGCGTCATGGGTCTGATGCTCGCCGGGGAGGCTTCGCCTGCCCAGGTTGGCGCGCTGGCGACAGCGCTGAAGATGAAGGGTGAGACGGAGGATGAAATCCTCGGCGCGGCGGAGGCCATGCGGGCCTGCGCGGCGAAGCTGTCCCCGCGTGCCGACGTGGTGCTCGACACCTGCGGCACCGGTGGCGACGGCGCGCACACCTTCAACATCTCCACCGCGGTGGCCTTCGTGGCCGCCGGGGCCGGAGTGACGGTGGCCAAGCACGGCAACCGCGCGGTCTCCAGTCGCTGTGGCAGCGCGGACGTGCTGGCGGCGCTGGGCGTCTCCATGGAGCGCCCGCACGAGCGCGTGGCGCGGGACATCGACGAGCACGGCGTGGGCTTCCTCTTCGCGCCCTCGCACCACGGGGCCCTGCGGCACGTGGCGCAGGCGCGGCGGGACATGGGGTTCCACAGCGTGTTCAACCTGCTGGGGCCGCTGACGAACCCGGCGGGCGCGCGCTACCAGCTCCTGGGGACGTTCGACGGCAAGCGCGTGGAGCAGACGGCGCGCGTGCTGGGCCGGCTCGGCAGCCGCCGCGCGTGGGTGGTGCACGGCCATGACGGGCTGGATGAAATCTCCCCGTGCAGCGCCACGCAGGTCGCGGAGCTGCGCGAGGACGGCACGGTCCACACCTTCACGGTGTCGCCCCAGGACGCGGGGCTGGACGTGGTGCCTCGCGAGGCCATCGCGGGTGGCGACGCGGAGGAGAACGCCCAGCGGCTGCGCGCGCTGCTGGACGGCGAGCGCTCGGGGCTGCGCACGGCGGTGCTGCTCAACGCGGCGGCGGCGCTCGTCGTCGTGGGACTGGCGGCGGACCTGCGTGACGGCGTGCGGAAGGCGGAGCAGGCCATCGACTCGGGCGCGGCCCGCAACAAGCTGGCGGCCCTCATCGAGGGGGGCTTGTCATGAGCACCACAGGAACGTTGGACCGCATCATGGCGCGCAAGCGCCAGGAACTTGCAGCGCGTCCGCCCATGGCACCTCGCGCCCGGCCCACGCCCCGCGACTTCGCCCAGGGGCTGGTGACCCACCGCTCCGGGCGGCGAGTGAGCGTCATCGCGGAGGTGAAGCGCAAGAGCCCTTCGGGCGGGGACTTTCCCCACGCCGACGTGGTGGCGGTGGCCCGGGCCTATGAAGCCGCGGGCGCCAGCGCCATCAGCGTGCTGACGGATGGGCCGGACTTCGGCGGCGGCCTGGAGGACCTCGTGGCCGTGCGGGCGGCGGTGTCGCTGCCCGTGCTGCGCAAGGACTTCCTCGTGGCGGCGCGCGAGGTGGAGGAGAGCGCGCAGTGGGGCGCGGACGCGGTGCTGCTCATCGCCGACGCGCTGGAGGATGGCGAGCTGCGGGAGATGGTCGCCACCGCGAAAGCGGTGGGCGTGGCCGCGCTGGTGGAAGCCCACACGGAGGAGCACGCCGAGCGCGCGCTGGCCGCGGGCGCGAAGCTGGTGGGCATCAACAACCGCAACCTCGCCACGCTGAAGACGGACACGGGCACGGCCCTGCGGGTGATGCCGAAGCTGCGCTCCCGGGCCCGGGTGCTGGTGGCGGAGAGCGGCCTCAAGTCCCTGGCGGACCTGGTGGCGGCGCAGGAAGCGGGAGCGGACGCCGTCCTGGTGGGCGAATCCCTGCTTCGAGAGCCCGACCCCGGACACGCGCTGCGGAGGCTGCTCGGGGTGAAGGACGCGGCGCCATGAGTGTCCGCGTGAAGGTGTGCGGCGTCACGCGCCTGTCCGACGCGGTGGCCGCATGGGAGGCGGGCGTGGACGCGCTGGGCCTCAACTTCTACCCGAAGTCGCCCCGCTACCTGGACCTCCCCACAGCGGCGGCCCTGGCCCGTACGCGGCCGCCCCTGGGCACGGTGCTGGGCGTGTTCGTCAACGCGGCGCCGGACACCATCCGGGAGACGGTGCGCGCCTGTGGCCTCACGGCCGTGCAGCTCCATGGGGACGAGCCCCCGGAGGCCTGTTCGGGGTACGGGGTGCCTGTCGTCAAGGCGCTGCGAGTCACGGGTCCGGAAGACGTGGTCCGGGCTCGGACGTATGTGGGCGTAGGAGACGTCGCGGGACTGCTGCTCGACGGCGCGGCGCCGGGGTATGGCGGCGGCGGCGTGGGCTTCGACTGGTCGCTCGTCGCAGGGCTGGCGGGAAGCGGCGTGCCCGTGCTGGTGGCGGGAGGCCTGCGGCCCTCCAACGTGGCCGAGGCGGTGCGCGCGACGCGGCCGTACGGCGTGGATGTGGCCAGTGGCGTGGAATCCGCCCCTGGCATCAAGGACGTGGAAGCGGTGCGCGCCTTCGTGCGCGCCGCGAAGTCCATCAACCTCTGGGAGTGACAGACATGACCACGGAGACTGCCGCCGGCCGCTTCGGGCGCTACGGCGGACGCTACGTTCCGGAGACACTGGTTCCCGCGCTGCAGGAGCTGGAAGAGGCCTATGCCACGGCGAGCGCGGACCCGGCCTTCGGCGAGGAGGTCACCCGCGTGCTGCGCGAATACGTGGGCCGCCCCACCACGCTGACGCCCGCCCGGCGCCTCACGGAGGCCTGGGGCGGCGCGAATGTGTGGCTCAAGCGCGAGGACCTGGCGCACACCGGCGCGCACAAAATCAACAACACCGTGGGTCAGGTGCTGCTCGCCAGGCGGATGGGCAAGAAGCGCATCATCGCGGAGACGGGCGCGGGCCAGCACGGCGTCGCCACCGCCACCGCGTGCGCGCTCTTCGGCCTGCCCTGCGAGGTGTACATGGGCGCGCTGGACGTGGAGCGGCAGGCACTCAACGTCTTCCGCATGCGCGCGCTGGGCGCGGTGGTACGGCCGGTAGAGTCCGGCTCGCGCACGCTGAAGGACGCGATGAACGAGGCCATGCGCACCTGGGTGTCGCAGGTGTCGGACACGCACTACGTCATCGGCAGCGCGGCGGGGCCGCATCCGTATCCGACGGTGGTGCGCGACTTCCAGGCCGTCATCGGCCGCGAGCTGCGGACGCAGGCCCAGGCGGCCTTTGGCGGCCTGCCGGATGCCATCATCGCGTGCGTGGGGGGCGGCTCGAATGCCATTGGCGTGCTGCACCCGTTCATTGGTGACGCCAGCGTGCGGCTGGTGGGCGTGGAAGCGGGAGGCCACGGCCTGGATACGAAGCAGCACGGCGCTTCGCTGACGCTGGGGACGGAGGGCGTGCTGCACGGCTCGCGCTCGCTGGTGCTCCAGGACGAGGACGGCCAGATTCAGGAGGCGCACAGCATCTCCGCAGGGTTGGACTATCCCGGCGTGGGCCCGGAGCTGGCGCACCTGGCGAAGACGGGCCGCATGGAGGTCCGCATCGCCACGGACGACGAGGCGCTGGCGGCCTTCTACGAGGTGGCGCGCCTGGAAGGCATCCTTCCCGCGCTGGAGACCTCCCATGCCTTCGCGCGCGGCCGGGAGCTGGCGCGCGAGCTGGGGGCGGGCAAGCACCTGGTCATCAACTGCTCGGGCCGCGGAGACAAGGACGTGGCCACGATTTCCGCGCGGGGCGTGCCTCCGCCGGTGGGGGTGCAGGCATGAGCGGCGAGATTGCACAGACTTTCGCCCAGGCGAAGGCACGGGGCGAAGGCGTACTGGTGACCTATGCCATGGCGGGCGACCCGGACCTGCCCCGCTCGGTGGACGTGTTCGCCGCGCTGGTCGAGGGCGGCGCGGACGTGCTGGAGATTGGCGTGGCGTTCAGCGACCCCATCGCCGACGGCCCCGTCATCCAGGGCGCGGCGGAGCGAGCGCTCAAGGCCGGCTCCACGCTCAAGCGCGTGCTGAACGAGGTGGTGCCGGCGGTACGCAAGCGCTGTCCCCAGACGCCGCTGGTCATCATGACGTACGTCAACCTCATCATGGCCATGGGTGAGGCGCGTTACGCGAAGCTCGCACGCGAGTGCGGCGTGTCTGGAACCATCCTCCCCGACCTGCCGCCCGAGGAGAGCGCGAGCCTGCGCGCCACGTTCGACGCGGAGGGCATGGACCTGATTCCCCTGTGCGCCCCCACGACGCCCCCGGCGCGGGCGCAGGCCATCGCGAAGGATGGCCGTGGCTTTGTCTATTGCGTGTCCGTGTCGGGCGTGACGGGCATGCGCGCGGAGCTGCCGCCGGACCTTTCACAGCGCTTGGATTTGGTGCGCAAGGCCGCGCACGTGCCCGTGGTGGCAGGCTTTGGCATCTCCACGGCGGAACAGGCACGCATGCTGTCTGCCCATGCGGATGGCGTCGTGGTGGGCAGCGCGCTGGTGCGTGCCGCGCACACAGAGGGCCTCGAGGCGGCGAAGGCGCTCTGCGCCGACATCAAGCGCGGCCTGCGGCGCTGAGGCACGGCTGCAAGCGCTCTCTTCACGCCGAAAATTCAGGGATAATCCCACACCCCGTATAAGCACTCCGGCTCTCCGCATGTGCCCGCATCAGGCGGGCATTTGCGCGAGGACATTCCTCCGGAGGCAACATGCAGCAACGGCGAAGGCCGTCTTGGAGCAGTACGTTCCTGCTGACAGCAGGTCTGTTGGCGGGAACGGGATGTGGGGGCAACGCGGCGCCCACCGAGCTCGAGCAGCTCAGGAGTCAGCCGCAAAGCCGGGGCTTTGGCCCCGACCTCGTGGTTCGAGAGCTACGAGGCCCCAGCAGTATTCGGTTCGGTGAGCCCTTCACGACCATCGTGAAGGTCTGCAACGAAGGCACTGCGCCCGCGCAGAGCCCCGTAGGTCCCATCCAGATGGACTTGTACCTGTCCATGGATGACACGCTCTCCTGGCCCGACCCGAGCTTGCCACCCCCAACGGACCAGGTGCTCGTCGCCACGCTGGAGTTCAGCGAGCTGGCGGACGGCCACTGCGAGACGCGGGCCTTCACCGGCTCCGCTACGCCGCCGGGTCCCCAAACGGACGGCATCTATTACCTGGGAGCCATCACCGACGTGCACCAGATCCTCGTCGAACTGGACGAGGCCAACAACACCGCGGTGACCGCGCTGGGCATTGGAAACCGGCCGGACCTCGTCGTCACGGAGCTTCGTGGCCCCACGAGCGTCACGGACAGCGGGACGGTCGCGTCGACGCTCAAGGTGTGCAACCAAGGCACCCACGTGTCGGACGACACCATCGTGGAGCTGTACCTCTCCACGAACGGCACGCTGTCACCGCCAACGACGGGCGGTCCTCCCCCCACGAATCAGGCCTCACAGGGAACGGTGGAGGTGCCCGAACTGCTCCCGGCCCACTGTGCCATCCGCCACGCCTCCTTCCCGGTGATATTGCCGCCCGGCGCGACACCTGGTCAGCCGCTCTACCTGGGCGCCATCGCCGATACGCCCGAGTTCTCCACGGAACTCAACGAGGACAACAACGTCTTCGTGGGGGACCTCGTCGCCATGGGAGCGGGACCGGACCTCGTCGTCACCTCGGTGCACGCCCCCACCAGCACCCAAAGCGGAGACCTGCTGGGCGCCTCCGTGAGGGTTTGCAACCACGGCACGCTGCCCGCGAATCCCAGCTCGCTCGAGCTGTACCTCTCCGTGGATGGCAACGTCACCATGCCAGGTAGCGGCGGCCCACCGCCGCCGGGACAGGAACTTGTGGGCCAGACGGATGTGCCCCTCCTGAACCCCGGTAATTGCATCACTCGCAACGTCCAGGGCGCCGCGACGTTCCCAGCTGGCGCGCCCCAGGAAGGCGCCCTCTTCCTGGCCGCCATCATCGATTCCACGCAAGACATCCCTGAACTGCGCGAGGACAACAACGCCTTCACCCAGGGGCTCATCGGCGCGGGGGCGCGCCCAGACCTCGTCGTGACCGCGATTCGCGCTCCAGCCAGCGTGTCCCCTTCGGCATCTTGGGCCCCTGTCAGCATCACCGTTTGCAACGTGGGGACCGTCGTTGCCCCAACGGCCGCGGTGGATATCTACCTGTCCATGGTGCCGACGCTGGACTCGCCTTCCATGGGGGGACTGCTGCACGGGACCAAGTTCAAGGTCGGCGGATTCGGCGTCTCCAGCATCGAAGCAGGGCGTTGCGTCACACGCGAGGAGCCCATCACCCTGGACCGTCCCCTGGGTGCGCCACCCCAACTCCAAGCATTCTACGTGGGCGCCATTGTCGACCCCAGGTCAACCATCGTGGAGCTTCGCGAGGACAACAATGCCTTTGTCGGTGAGCAAATGGGTCTCGGCAACGGGCCGGACCTGGCCATCACCTCCGTGAAGGGCCCCGCCAGCAGCATGCCTGGCGACGTGCCTGTCACCGCCCGCATCTGCAATCAGGGCACCGTGGCCTCACAGAACACCCAGGTGGAGTTCTACCTGGCCGCGCATGCCTTCCTGAATGCCCCGATTCAGGGGGGCTCGCCTTACAACGCCGACCCGCATACGGCGTTCTCCATTGGGATGCACCAGGTGCAATCGTTGGATGCGGGCGAGTGCAGGACCATCTCCACCCTTGCTACCGCGATGAGCTTCCCTGCGGAGTACATCGACAAGGCGTTCAATCTTGGAGCCATCATCGACCCATACGCGCAGGACAATGAACTTCGCGAAGACAACAACACCTTCGTCGGAGACTTCATGGGCCTGGGCAACCGTCCTGACCTGGTGGTCACTGCCATCGATGGTCCCGCCAGCGTGCGCGACAGCACCCTCTTCGCGACCACCCTGACCGTCTGCAACCAGGGCACCTATTCCTCCGGGCCCACGATGGCGCAGGTGTATCTGTCCACCGAACCCCACCTGGTGCTGCCAGATTGGAGCGGGCAAGGAACTCCGTTCCCATGGAGTCAAACGCCCGTGGGCGACGTGAGCATCCCCACCCTGCACGTCGGGCACTGCTTCACAGGGCAAGTGACTGGCGCGGCCTACATCCCGCCCGGCTCGCACGGCGAGGCCATCTACCTGGGCGCCATCATCGATGCGAACGACGCCATCGAGGAGCTTCGCGAGGAGAACAACGCCTTTGTGCGCGGCCGCATCGGCGTAGGAAACAAGGCGGACCTCGTCGTCACCGCCATCAACGCTCCGACAAGCGCGCGAATCCACAGTGCCTTCACCGCCACCGTGACGGTCTGCAACCAGGGCACCGAGTACGCGAGTTCCTCGGACCTGGAACTGCATTTCTCGCTCCTGCCCACGTTGGAAATGCCACGGTGGTCCGGTTCGGGCTCCCCCCTGCCCGTCACCCAGGCCCCCATCGGCAACATCTCAGTGCCACACCTGGACGCGGGCCATTGCATTTCCCAATCCATCCAGGCCTCTACAGAGTTGCCACCCGACGCACTGTTTGCCCAGCCCCTGTACCTGGGCGCCATCATCGACGGATGGGGCAACGTCGAGGAACTGCGCGAGGACAACAACACCTTCGTGAGCGGAATCATGGGCGTCGGTGATGGCCCTGACCTTGTCATCACGGCGGTGCAGGCGCCCTCGAATGTCGGGCCGCTCGCGACGTTCCACCCGACCGTCACGGTTTGCAATCAGGGGACAGAGCACTCGGACAGCACCCTCGTGGAGTTCCACCTCTCCACGGAAGAGACGCTCGTCATGCCGCGCTGGAATGGACCCGGCAATCCACTGCCACCGACGCAGCACTCCATTGGCGAGCTGAGTGTCCCCTTCCTGAATCCAGGGAGGTGCTTCACGGGAAGCGCTGTCGCAACATTGACGCTGCCGCCCGCGACAGCTCCTGACCAGAAACTCTACCTGGGTGCCCTGGTCGATGGGATGCAATCCCAGGATGAGCTGCGTGAAGACAACAACATCTTCATGAGCGGTCGCATGGGCGTGGGCTATGCGTCCGACCTGGTCATCACGTCACTCACGGGCCCCGCGAGCGTCGAAGCCAACGCCGCGTTCACCGCCACGGTCACCGTCTGCAATCAAGGCACGTCTGAATCCTATCCCACGGAACTGGAGGTCCACCTCTCCACCGAAGCAAGCATGGCCATGCCCGAACGGTACGGCCCGGGAATCCCGATACCCGCCAGCCAGGTGTACGCCGGCGAGTTCGGAGTCCCCGCCTTGGGTATCGACGATTGCATCACCCTGCAGGTGCCCTCCTGGTCGAACCTTCCTGTCCTGGCCCAGCCCGAACAGCCCTTGTATCTCGGCGCGGCCATCAATCCCGACCTGCTCGCTGGTGAGCTGCGCGAGGACAACAACACCTTCGTCGGAGACATCATGGGTGTTGGCGCCGGTCCCGACCTGATTGTCACCGCGGTGCAAGCGCCCGTCAGCGTGGAACGCAACGGCAACTTCACTGCCTCGGTGACGGTCTGCAATCAGGGAACCCAGGCATCGGGCAGCGTGCAGTTGGACCTGTACTTCTCCACCCGGGCCCAGGTCGTGATGCCTCAGTGGAATGCACCAGGTTTCCCCTACCCGCGCACGCAAGCGCTCATCGGCGCCTGGAACGTGCAGCCCCTGAATCCGGGACAATGCACCACAGAGCCCGTCCTCGCGTGGGTGGAACTGCCCGAGGAGGCCGAGCCCCATCACCCGCTGTATCTGGGCGCGATCATTGACTCGAACCAGGCGCAGGCCGAGCTGCGCGAAGACAACAACATCTTCGTCAGCGGACTCATGGGTGTGGGCAACCAGCCAGACCTGGTCGTCACCTCCGTCTCCGGCCCCAACTCCGTGAGAACGGGCAGTGCTTTCACCGCCACCGTGCAGGTCTGCAACCATGGCACCGCGCCCACCCACGGCTCCATGGATGTGGCGCTGTACCTGTCGAGCAACAACACGCTCGAATTCCCCTATCAAAGCTGGCCGGGCGCTCCCCCCGACAGTCAGAGCCAGATTGGAGTGATGACCGTGCAATCTCTGGACGCCGGGCAGTGCGTCACACGCAACACGCAGGTGACGGTCAACACGCCTCCGGATTCTGGCCCCACTGGGTTCTTCTATCTGGGCGCCCTCGTCGACCCATGGCAGAACCTCGAGGAACTGCGCGAGGACAACAACGTCCTCGCGGACCGGTTCATCGCGGTGATGCCGTAGTCGTCGTGGTCTGAGAACGGGCCCGGCCGAGCGCACCGACGTTCGGCCGGGCCTTGTTTCGAGGTCGCATGCATTCCAGAAAAAATGCCAGCCACCTGCCTGCAATTCTTACACGCCCGCGTTGCCGCGTTCCGTCCTCGGCGTCAGGTGCCTCCTGACATGGTGTGCCCATCTGGCTGGGAGTTCCGGACAAGAACAAGTCCCCCGGGCCATCCTCCCGCCACTTCCAAGACATTCCCAGACAACGCCATTCGACATCCGGGCGCCCCTGGGGGCAGATGTATCAACCTCCAAGAATAACAATAAACAAGAGAACAACTGGCACATCGACTGCAGCCGGCCCTTGTCCCCCCAGCAATGACGGACGAGGAGACCCCCATGATGGATAGGAAGTGGCTCGGGCTCCTGTTCATCGGCGCCGTCTGGGCCTCGAACGCCTGGGCCAATGACTTCCGAGCCGAGAAGCTCGTGAACGGGCTCAAGCAATACACGGTCGACACCTACCCGGAGACGCTGCGCTTCACGTTCACCGTCACCAACATCGACCCGACGCTCCCCTCCGAGCTGCTCTCCGCGACCGCGCCCCTGCTGACGTCCTGCACGCTCGCGCCCACGTCCCCCCTCGTGGTTCCAGCGGGAGGCCTCGTCACGTATCAGTGCGAAATCGAGCTGGAGAGCTACGACGCGTGTCTCACATGGGGGATACACGATGCGAACCCCGTGACGCCCAACCACGAGGTCTCCTTCACCAGCACCTTCAGCATCGGCTGGGACGCAGGTGCCAGCCAGGCGGGGGCCAACGTGCTCTGCCTTCCTCAGCCCAACCTGTTCTGTGACGACACCGTCTACCTCTCCACGGCCTCGCGCTCTCCGGAAGGACGGCCCGCGGCCCCTTCACGGCTCTACATCTTCGACCCCGCCACCGGCACGCTGACGCTACAGGGTGAAGCCGCGCTCCCCTACAACGCGCTGGCGTTCAACCACTACGACGACATCCTGTACGCCATCGCCTCGGACGGTGTCAGCGCGCCCAGCTTCATCCGCGTCGACGCCACCGGCTCTTCGAGCATCATCGCCCCGCTGGACACCACGGCACCACGCTCGGCCATCTGGACCGCGGGAGCCGTTCTCAAGGATGGCTCCTACGTCGGCTTCGAGCACAGCACCCATCGCCTCATCCGCATCAACCCCAGCACCGGAGGCACCCTCTCCGAGCAAGTGGTGACCATCCCGGGAGACTTCCAACTGGCGGACTTCGCGACGAATCCTCGGGACGGCCAGCTCTACGCCTTCAACAACGCCACCCAGCGACTGACCCGCATCGACCCGCTCACAGGCGTGGCCACCGACCATCCCGAGCCCGCGCAGATGGACGGCAGGCTCGCGGAGAACCCCGTCATGAGCGCCGCCGTCTTCACACGCGACGGCGAGCTCTTCCTCTACGGAACCAGCGGCCCCGACACCCGCCGGGTCAGCGGCTTCCATGCCGTGGACGTGACGACGGGAAACCTGACCCGCCTCCTCACGCGGCCGGTGCCCCAGCTCGCGAACGGCGCGATGTGTGGCGTCTACTCCTGGGGCTCGCCTCGCCCGCAGCCGACGACCCGAGACCGCGGATTCTTCGGCGCCAGCGAGAGCGCCCTCTTGGAGTGCCTGGCATACGGCCCCATCTCCCTCGGCGCTCTCGGCGAAGTCTCCACCTTCCCAGGCGCCCTGGGCATCCTCTGGGCCAACCCCGCCATCGCCTCGAACAACGCGCGCCGCACGGCCCTGGAGTCCTTGAAGGTCCGGACGGCGCGAGAAGCGCTGACGGCGGTCTGCAACGAGCGCGTCTTCAACACGCGCGCGCCGCCCCTGTCCGCGCTGGAGAATCCGGCCTCGCTCGACCCCGGCCGGGTGGAGGAGCTGCGTCAACGGCTGGAGCGTCACAACCACTCTGGCAAGCGGACCGCCATCCCGCTGCGAAAACGAATCTTCGCGGTGGACCCGCTGCAAGCCATGGAGCGCGCCGAGGAACCTCGGTTCTGAGAGGGAGCGTGGTCGTGAAGATTCCATCCCAATCCAGGTGGATTCTGGGTCTGCTCGTAGTGCTGGGAGCAAGTGCCTGCGATAGCAGCGAAGACGATTTGATGCGGGCGCTGGGAGACCCCGTGCTGGACGCCTTCGAAATCCGCCTGCGAGGCCAGGACGCGGCACAGTACGAGAAGGTCCTGCTGGGCATGGGACAGGTCGAGGTCACGTCCTTCGGCGAACCCGTCCGCTTCGAGCCCTCGCCCAACGCTCGCGCCATGGACCTGTCGGACACGGACCACGCCCACCTCCTGGGGCGCTTCTTCCTGCCCAGGTACGTGAAGCAGGTGGACATCACCGTGCGCTTGGACGACGTGGGCGCGTTCAAGGAAGACAGCCTGACAGGCCTCATCAACGCCCAAGCCGGAACCATCCAGTTCTCGACGACGCGCAGCGCCCTGGAGCAGCGCTCACGCGTCGTCATCCACCTGCACCTGAAGGACAGCCTCTTCGACGGCAGGGGCGGAAAGACGCTCCTGCCGTCGACTTACATCGCCCACTGAAAGTCCCGACGCCCCGAAGGCCCTCTGGCTTCCACCTGCGCGCGAGCCCGGGCCCTGCCAGAATGCGCGCCATGAAGACCCCCGGGAAGCAGGTGGTACTCGTCCGGCACGGAGAGACGGAGTGGAGCCGCGCCGGTCGGCACACAGGGCGGACGGACATTCCGCTCCTGGGCTCCGGTAGGGAGATGGGCCGCCTTCTCGGCGCGCCGCTGAAGGCCTGGCGCTTCGACACCGTCTACACCAGCCCGCTGAGCCGCGCGGCGGACACCTGTGCCCTGGCCGGCTACGGGGACTACGCCCAGTTGCGCGAGGACCTCATGGAGTGGGACTACGGCGACTACGAGGGGCGCACCGGCGCGGAGATTCGCGCCGAGCGGCCCGACTGGACCATCTGGAAGAACGGCGTCCCCAACGGAGAGACCGCGGCGCAGGTGGCCACTCGCGTGGACGGCGTCATCGCCGACGCACTGCGGACGGACGGGGACGTGCTCATCTTCGCCCACGGGCACCTGCTTCGCGTGCTCGCGGCGCGGTGGCTGGGCCTGCCCCCGTGGGAAGGCCGCCTCTTCCTGCTGAGCACCGCGTCCATCAGCGTGCTCGGCCATGACGGCGACAGGCGCCGCCCGGCCATCGTGTCGTGGAACGACACCACGCACCTGCGTGCGTAGCTACAGCCGTCCCTCCAGGAAGTTGCGCACCAACGCGGGGCCCTCGGGGGTGAGCACGCTCTCCGGATGGAACTGCACGCCCACCACGGGCCGCTCGCGATGGCGCAGCGCCATGATGAGGCCATCCTGGCTCCACGCGGTGGCTTCCAGCTCGGCGGGCAGTGACGGCGCCTCCACGATGAGCGAGTGATAGCGCGCCGCCGAGAAGCCCTCGCTGAGCCCGGCGAAGAGCCCCGTGCCGCCATGCCGGATGTGCGCGGCCTTCCCGTGCACCGGCTCTGGCGCGCGCACCACCTTGCCGCCGAAGGCCGCGCCAATGGACTGGTGCCCCAGGCACACGCCCAGCACCGGCACGCGTGACTGGGCAATGGCCGCCACGCTGACGCCCGCCTCGTGCGGAGTGCAGGGCCCCGGCGAAATCACCAGGTGGGACGCGCCCGAGGCCGCGACACCTTCGGCATCCAGGCCGTCATTGCGCACCACCTTCACCTCGGCCCCCAGCGTGTACAGGAGCTGCACGAGGTTGAAGGTGAAGGAGTCGTAGTTGTCGATGACCAGAATCACCGGCCACCTCCCTCGCGCGCCAGCCGCAGCGCGGCGGCCATGGCGCCCGCCTTGGCTTCCGTCTCGTCCGCTTCCTTCGACGGCACCGAGTCCGCGACCACTCCCGCGCCCGAGGTCCACATCGTCCGGTCTCCGTCCACGAAGAAGGTGCGCAGCGCAATCGCCACGTCCAGCGTGCCGCAGAAGGACAGGTAACCCACCGCGCCCGAGTAGGGCCCGCGCCGCTGGACCTCCAACTCGTCGATGATTTGCATCGCGCGAATCTTGGGCGCGCCCGACACCGTGCCTGCGGGGAAGGTGCTGGCCAGCGCATCCAGCGCGTCGTACTTCGCGTCGAGCTTGCCGCGCACCTGCGACACGATGTGCATCACGTGGCTGTAGCGCTCGATGAGCATCATGTCCTCGACGCGCACCGAGCCAGGCGCCGCCACGCGGCCCACGTCGTTGCGCCCCAGGTCCACCAGCATGATGTGCTCGGCGCGCTCCTTCTCGTCCGCGAGCAGCTCCTTCTCCAGGGCCAGGTCCTCGGCCTCGAACGCGCCACGGCGCCGGGTGCCGGCGATGGGCCGCACCACCACGTCCCCGTCGCGCACCTGCACCAGCAACTCCGGCGACGCGCCCACCAGCGCTCGGGCCTCGCCCAGCTCCACGAGGAAGAGGTACGGCGATGGATTCACCCGCCGCAGCGCGCGGTAGAGCGACAGCGGCGGCGGCGCGCCCCGGGATTCGAAGCGGCGCGCGAGCACGACCTGGAAGATGTCTCCGGCGCGGATGTACTCCTGCGCCTGAGCCACCGCCGCCTCATACCCCGCGCGGTCCCAGCACGCGGTAGGCGCCACGTCCCCACGCATGCGCGGCGCCAGCGCATAGGCCTCTGGAGACAGTGGTTTCAACAACCGGTCCGCCATGGCCTGCGCGCGCCCCTCCGCGTCCTTCAACGCGGCGGCCACGCTGCCGTGCAGCGACGGCCGGGCAATGGCGGTGGCCTTGAGCGTTCCGGTGCGGGTGTCGTGCGTGACGAAGTCCTCGCACACCAGCCATTCCGAGTCCGGGAAGGAGATGTCGCTGGGGTGCCGGTCCGGCACCGTGGGCTCCAGCCACGAGAAGCAGTTGTAGCCCATGTACCCCACGAGCCCGCCCAGGAAGGGCGCCTCACCGGGGAGCCGGGCCACGGCCAGCTCGCGCCAGAGCTGGCGCAGCACGTCCAGGGGCTTGCCGTCCCGGCGCTCCTCGCTCGAGCCGCGCCACAAGGTGGCACCGTTCCGGTCCAACCGCACGCGGCCCGCGGGCTCCGCGCCGATGTGGCTGTAGCGGCCGAACTGCTCGCCGCCGTAGCACGACTCGAGGATGAAGCCGCGCGAACCACCGCCCAGCTTCAGATAGGCCGACAGCGGCGTATCGAGGTCCGCCGGCAGTTCCACCGACACCGGCACCGCCTCACCCTGCTCCGCGCGCTGCCGATAGGCTGACTTCCGCTCCTGTGCATCCATCGTCTTTGACTCACTTCCCACCGCGCATCACGGCAGGGGGATGGGTTATCCCCCGTCCGAGGGGAGTCCTCCAAGCGGTCCGATATTCTCCTCCCCACGTCGCGCAAGCCCCCGGGCCAGCGGGTGCCCGGGAAGCAGCCCGGGGAGCTCCCGCCGGTGAGTCGGCGTCCTACCCCGGGTGGTCCGGCACCAAGCCCCTCGCTATCTGAATGGGACTTTGAGTGCCGCTCCTCCCGCTCCATTGATGACGGTGACGCCTCAGGGGCTCTACTGCGTTCCCGGCGGCTTCCACGTCGACCCCTGGCGTCCAGTGGACCGGGCGCTCATCACCCACGCGCATGGAGACCACGCACGCAGTGGCAGCCACCGCTACCTGGGCGCCCGGGCGGGCAAGGGACTGCTCCACCGGAGATTGGGCGCGGACGCCACCATCGACACGCTCGACTACGGCGAACGGCTGCGCATCAACGGAGTCACCGTCAGCTTCCATCCCGCGGGCCACGTGCTGGGCAGCGCGCAGGTGCGCGTGGAGCACGGCGGTGAGACCTGGGTCGTGTCCGGCGACTACAAGCGCGCGCCGGACCCCACGTGCGCGCCCTTCGAGGTCGTCCCCTGCCACACCTTCATCACCGAGGCGACGTTCGGCCTGCCCATCTTCCGCTGGGACGCGACGGAGCAGGTGGCCGAGGACATCCTGCGCTGGTGGGACGCCAACCGCGCGCTGGGCCGCGCGGCGGTGCTGTTCTGCTACGCGTTGGGCAAGGCGCAGCGGCTGCTCGCGGAGCTGGCGAAGCTGACCGACCGCGCCGTGTTCATCCACGGCGCCTTGCACTCCCTGGTGGACGTATACCGGGACGCGGGCGTCCGCATGCTGCCCACGCACTTGGTGTCCGAGGTGGAGAAGGGCACCTCGTTCGCGGGAGCGCTGGTGCTGGCGCCACCAAGCGCGAACGGCACCACGTGGATGCGCCGCTTCGGTGAGCACGAAACCGGCTTCGCGTCCGGCTGGATGCGCGTTCGAGGCAACCGCCGCCGCCGAGGCTTCGACCGCGGCTTCGTGCTGTCGGACCACGCGGACTGGCCCGACCTGCTGCGCACGGTGAAGGACACCCGGGCGGAGCGCGTGCTGGTGACGCACGGCTACGCCGAGCCGCTGGCCCACTACCTGCGCGAGCAGGGCGTGGATGCCGCGCCCCTGGCCACGCCCTTCGAAGGCGAAGCGGAGGACTGACGCGTGCGGCGACTGGCGGACCTCTACGAAACGTTGGACCAGACCATGTCCACCAACGCCAAGGTGGAAGCGCTCGCGCACTACTTCCAGGAAGCGCCCCCGGAGGACGCGGCGTGGGCGCTCTACTTCCTCATGGGGCAGAAGCTGAAGCGGCTGATTCCCACGAAGCTGCTGGTGGGGTGGACGCAGGAGCTGACCAGCATCCCCGGTTGGCTCTTCGAGGAGGTCTACGCCTCCGTGGGTGACCTGGCGGAGGTGATTGCCCTGCTGCTGGACGCCCGTGAGCGCCCGGCACGGACCGAGGAGCTGCCCCTGTCGGTCTGGCTGGAGCAACGCCTGTTGCCGCTGCGTCAACTGGACGCCGCCGGGCAACGCGAGCAGGTGGTGTCCTGGTGGCACGCCATGCCCCGGCGTGAATTGTTCCTGCTCAACAAGATGCTCACCGGTGAACTGCGGGTGGGCGTGTCCTCCACTCTGGTGGTCCGCGCGGTGGCGCAGGTGGCGGGCCTGCCCGCGCCCAGCGTGGCGCACCGGCTGATGGGGACGTGGACGCCCTCGCCCACGTTCTTCCGGCAGCTCGTGTCCCAGGACGTGTCGGACAGCGACAGCTCCCGGCCCTACCCCTTCTATCTCGCGTCGCCGCTGGAGCAGCCACCAGGGGACCTGGGCGACCGGGCGGAATGGCAGGTGGAGTGGAAGTGGGATGGCATCCGGGGCCAGCTCATCCGCCGCAAGGGCAGCGTGCACCTGTGGAGCCGCGGCGAGGAGCTCATCACCGAGCGCTTCCCCGAAATCGCGGACGCCGCCGCCGCGCTACCCGAGGGCACGGTACTGGACGGCGAGGTGTTGGCCTACGCGGACGGAAGGCCCCTGCCCTTCGCCCAGCTCCAGCGGCGCATCGGCAGGCAGAAACTGACGCCCAAGGTGCTGGCCGAAGCGCCCGCGGCCTACATCGCCTACGACATGCTGGAGCTGGGAGGCGAGGACCTCCGGAGCCAGCCGCTGCGCGAACGACGCGCGAAGCTGGAGGCGCTGTTGGAAGACTTGCCTCGGCTCCCCGTCTCCCCCGTCGTGCAAGCGGCGACGTGGGAGGACCTGGCCACCGCGCGGAGCGAAGCGCGAGAGCGCAACGTCGAGGGCTTCATGCTCAAGCGCCTGGAGTCGCCGTACCTCACCGGGCGCAAGCGGGGCGACTGGTGGAAGTGGAAGATTGACCCGTTCACGGTGGACGCGGTGTTGCTGTACGCGCATCCGGGCCACGGCCGGCGCTCGTCGCTGTACACCGACTACACCTTCGCGGTGTGGAACGGCACGGAGCTCCAGCCCGTGACGAAGGCGTACTCCGGCCTGACGGACGCGGAGATTGGCCGGCTGGACCGGTGGATTCGCGCGCACACGCGGGAGAAGTACGGCCCCGTGCGCTCGGTGGAGCCCGAACAGGTCTTCGAACTGCACTTCGAGGGCATCCAGTCCTCGCCGCGTCACAAGTCGGGCGTCGCGCTGCGCTTCCCCCGAATCGCCCGCTGGCGGACGGACAAGAAGCCGCAGGACGCGGACACGCTGGACTCGCTCAAGGAGCTGCTCCATGCCAGCGGGTAGACCCCGCTCGCTGCGGGCGCAGATTGCCGCCAGTCGCAAGGCCCTGCGCGCCACCACCGAGCCTCCATCCGCGGAGGCGCCGCGCAAGCCCAGGCAACCTCGCGTCCAGCGCGCATCGACTCGAGCTCAAACGAATGAACCACCCCTGGAGCGGCTGCGCGGCTGGTTCCGCGCGAAGGGGTGGACACCCTATCCGTTTCAAGAAGAAGCCTGGGCCGCCCATGCGCGCGGCGAAAGCGGGCTCATCCACGTCCCCACCGGCGCGGGCAAGACGTACGCGGCCTACCTGGGTCCGCTCGCGGACGTCGCGGAGCATGGACAGCCAGGGCTTCAACTCCTCTATGTGACGCCGCTGCGCGCGGTGTCCCGGGACGTGGAGAAGGCGTTGAGGGAGCCCCTCACCGTGCTGGACGCGGACATCACCGTGGAGAGCCGCACCGGCGACACGTCCTCGTCGGTGCGCCAGCGTCAGCGGGAGCGCCTGCCGCAGGTGCTCATCACCACGCCGGAGTCGCTGTGCGTCCTGCTCACGCATGAGCGGGCCCCGGAGCTGTTCGCGTCACTGCGCTCCGTCATCGTGGATGAATGGCACGAACTCCTCGGCTCCAAGCGGGGTTCGCAGTTGGAGCTGGCGCTGGCCCGCCTGCGCCACTTCGCGCCGGGCCTGCGCACCTGGGCGCTGTCCGCCACGCTGGCCAATCTGGAAGAGGCCGCCCGTCACGCCGTGGGCACCGGCCAGACGCCCACGATTGTGAGCGCGGCGTTGGAGCGGCCCGTCGTCGTTGAGACATTGCTGCCCGAATCCGTGGATGCGTTCCCCTGGGCGGGCCACCTGGGCTTCTCCATGCTGGCCCGCGTGGGCGCGTGGCTGGACGCGGAGCGCTCCACGCTCATCTTCACCAATACGCGCGCCCAGGCCGAGCGCTGGTTCGAAGGCCTGCGCTTCGCCCGCCCGGAGTGGGAGCACCTCATCGCGCTCCACCATGGTTCCATCGCACGCGAGGAGCGCGAGCGCGTGGAGAGCGGCCTCAAGGAAGGCTCGCTGCGCATCGTGGTGTGCACCTCGTCGCTGGACCTGGGCGTGGACTTCGGCCCGGTGGAGCGCGTGGTACAGGTGGGCAGTCCCAAGGGCATTGGCCGCACGATGCAGCGCGCGGGCCGCAGCGCCCACCGCCCGGGCGCCACCTGTCACATCCTCTTCGTCCCCACGCACGCGCTGGAGCTGGTGGAAATGGCCGCCGCCAAGGACGCGCTCCTGCGCCGCGAGGTGGAGGCCCGCACACCGCCGGGCAAGCCGCTGGACGTCCTGGCGCAGCACCTGGTGACGTGCGCGTTGGGCGGCGGCTTCACGCCCGGCGCCCTGCGAGACGAGGTGCGCACCGCGGCGGCCTTCGCCGGCCTCACCGACGAGGAGTTCGCGTGGACTGTGTCCCTGGTCCGCGAAGGCAGCCCGACGCTGCGCGCCTACCCGGAGTTCCGGCGCGTGGTGGAGCACGAGGGCCGCTGCGTCGTCGCGGACGCACGCGTGGCCCGCATGCACCGCCTCAACATCGGCACCATCACCTCCGACGCGGTGGTGCAGTTGCGTTACTGGAGCGGAGGGCGCCTGGGCAGCGTGGAGGAGTCCTACGTCAGCCGCCTCAAGCCGGGCGACACCTTCATCTTCGCGGGGAAGAAGCTGGAGTTCAGCCGCATCCAGGACATGACCGCCTACGTGCGGCCCGCGAAGACGAAGGTCACCCAGACGCCGCGCTGGAGCGGCAGCCGCCTGCCCTTGTCCGGCTCATTGGCCGCCGCCGTTCGGCGCACGCTGGACACCGCGCGCCACGGCGATGTCACGTCGGACGAACTAGCCGCCGCCTGGCCCGTGCTGGACGCGCAGGCCCGCCTGTCCCGCATCCCCGCGGCGGACATCCTGCTGGCGGAGACGTGCCAGACGCGCGACGGGCACCATCTCTTCCTCTATCCCTTTGAAGGACGGTTGGTGCACGAAGGACTGGCGGCGCTGCTGGCACTGCGGCTGACGCGCCTGCGCAAGGCCACCTTCACCCTGTCGGTGAATGACTACGGCCTGGAGCTGCTCACGCCCACGCCCTTCCCCTTCGAGGAGGCGCTGCACCCCGCGCTCTTCACCCGAGAGCGTCTGGAGGCGGACGTCCTGGAGAGCGTCAACGTCGGCGAGCTGGCAAAGCGCCAGTTCCGCGACATCGCCCGCATCGCCGGGCTGGTGCTGCCGGGGCTGCCCGGCGCGCGCAAGTCCTCGCGGCAGGTCCAGGCCAGCGCGTCGCTGCTGCACGACGTCTTCCTCAAATACGACCCGGACAACCTCCTGCTCGTCCAGGCCCGCCGGGAGGTGCTGGAGCAACAATTCGAGGAGGGGCGCCTGGAGCGGACCCTGGAGCGGCTTCAAGCCGCGCCCCTGGAGCTCATCCATGTCCGCCGGCCCACGCCCCTGGGCTTCCCACTCGTCGTCGAGCGCATCAGCGCGAGCCTGTCGAGCGAGTCCCTGCTGGAGCGGGTGGAGCGATTGAAGGAGCGATGGACTCGCGAAGATGCCAGGTCCGCATAGAGGGCACCCTGCTGGAGCTGCTCCCGGAGCGCGCCCTGTACTGGCCCGACACTGGCACCCTGGCCGTGGCGGACCTGCACTGGGGCAAGACGGAGAGCTTCCAGCAGCACGGCATCCCCCTGCCCACGGGCGTGCTGGAGGACGACCTGGCCCGCCTGTCCACGGCGCTCACCACCACCGGTGCCCACCGCCTGCTCCTGCTGGGTGACCTCATCCACTCACGCCAGGGCCTCACCCCCGCCGTGGTGGAGCGGCTGGCGGCGTGGCGGGAGTCCCACGCGTCGGTGGAGTGCGTCCTGGTGCGGGGCAACCATGACCGGCACGTGAAGACGCTGCCCGACCGCTGGCGCCTGGACGTCCGCGAGTCCTCCATCGACGAAGGCCCCTTCCACTTCGCCCACCACCCGGAGCCCGTTTCAGGCCGCTATGTATGGGCAGGTCACCTCCACCCCATGGTGCGGCTGGGCGGCAGGAGCGACACACTGCGTCTTCCCTGCTTCCAGGTGGGACGCGGCGTGGGCGTGCTTCCGGCCTTCAGCGCCTTCACGGGTGGACTCAACGTCTCCCGCCGCGCGGGCGATCGCATTTTCGCCGTCGCCGGCCCCGCAGTCGTCGAGGTGTAGGATGAGCCACGCCAAACGCCGTAAGATACTGGGTATCATCGAAACAGATAATACCTTCGAGCGCTCCAACCACCGGGACCGCGAGGCGTGGCTCGGCAAGTGCTTGCACTGCAACGCGCACTTATGGGTCGGCCTGGATGGCGAGCCGATCAGCCGCGCCACCATCGAGCACATCCTCCCGAAGACGGCTGGGGGCACCGAGGCGCTGAGCAACCTGGGTCTGGCCTGCGCCCGGTGCAATCAGGGCAAGGGCACCCGGCATGACGCCCGTTATCACCGGGACGCACGCGCCCGGGAGCTGGTGGAGAGGCTTCTGGCCCGGCGCCTCGCGCGCTGGCGGAAGCCGGAGACCGACGAAGAGCCGTGAAACACCCGGAGTGATCCTCCCCGACGGGTGCTTTGCTCAATCGTCCCTACCTCCCTCCAGAAGAGAGATTCATCACCGCGCGACCGCGACTTTCCGCCCTCGCGCGAGGAAGTGGTATCCCCTTGCCGCCACATCTGAATGGTTGACACTGCCGTGTCGATGCCCGATGGTCCCGCGCCGCATTAGGGCAGGGAGAGGAGGAGGGCCCCGCCCACGGCATTACTAATAGAGGTTTCGTTGGACGTGTCCGCTTCGCCTTCAGTGCGCCAGGAGCTACCGCCCACCCGCCCCAGTGGGGCCGGGAATGCCCCTCCGCTCCCTGTGCCCGGTAACGCCCACGCCTCGCCTTTCGTTCCCTTCACGAGTGCTGTTGTCGAAGCCCCCTTGCCCATGGTCCAGGTATGAGCGGCCCTCTCTTCCCACGTTGGACGAACACGGTGTCGCGGCTGTCCGCCGCGGCGCTCCTTGCCGTGCCCGCCATCGGTATCGGCGGTCTCATGGCCTACGTGCGCTCGCCGTACGTCACTGGCCAGCAGCGGCCCATTGAACAGCCGATCGAGTTCGATCACCGCCACCACGCGGGTGATGAGCAGATTGACTGTCGGTACTGTCACTGGTCGGTCGAGGAGTCGCCCTCAGCGGGCATCCCCTCCACCACGGTGTGCATGTCCTGCCACGCACAGGTCTGGAACAAGAGCCCGTACCTCAACGAGGTCCGCAAGGCGTTCTTCTCCGACCAGCCCATTCCCTGGGTCCGCGTGCACAACCTGCCGGACTTCGTCTACTTCAACCACTCCATCCACGTGGCCAAGGGCGTTGGCTGCGCCACCTGCCACGGCCGCGTCGACCAGATGGCCGCCGTGGAGCAGGCCGCGCCGCTCACCATGGCCTGGTGCCTGGATTGCCACCGCAATCCGGAGCCCCACCTGCGTCCGGCGGAGTTCATCACGTCCATGACGTGGACCCCGCCCGAAGACAAGGCCAAGGCCGCTGAGCTTGGCCGCCAGTTGGCTGAAGCGTACGACGTCCACTCGCGCGAGAGCTGCTCCACATGCCACCGATGAACACGAAGCGCGACGGCGCCCCGTCGCAGGATACCCCCTCCTCCTTCGCGCTCCCGGTCGTCACGGACCGGCCTGCCGCCAGGTCCGACGTTGTCGGCGAGGCGCTCGAGCACGCGGCGGCCAATGCCTCCCCCTCCGAGCCCGGCTATGGCCAGACGTACTGGCGCAGCCTGGAGGAGAAGCTCGGCACGCCCGACTACATGGAAGCGACGCGGCCGGAATTCCCCGTCGGCGCGGACCTGGCGCCCACGGGCTTCGCCCGCCGCGAGTTCATGCACCTGCTGGGCGCCTCGCTGGCCCTGGCCGGCGCCACGGCGTGCAGCACCCGTCCGGTGGATGAGCGCATCCTGCCGTACACCAAGACGCCCCCCGAGCTCGTCCCGGGCAACCCGCTCCACTACGCGTCCGGCATGACGCTGGCCGGTCACACCTCCGGTCTGCTCATCACCGCCCGCGAGGGTCGCCCCGTGAAGATCGAGGGCAACCCGGACCACCCGGTCAACCAGGGCGCCGCTGGCCCCTGGGAGCAGGCGTTCCTGCTGTCCCTGTACGACCCGAGCCGCGCCCGCGTGCTCCGTCAGGGCAAGAGCCCCCGCGCCCTCCGCGTCCTGCGCGAGGAGCTGGTCAACGCCGCCAGCAAGGCCGCCGCCAATGACGGTGGCAGCCGCGTGCGCTTCCTGTCCGAGCCCGGCAACTCGCCGCTGACCGGCGACCTGCGCAGCCGCATCCTGAAGAAGCTGCCGAACGCGCGCTTCCACAGCTACACCGCGCAGACGCACGACACGCAGGACGAGGCGCTCCGCGCGCTCTTCGGCGGACAGCCCGTTTCGGCCGTCTACGACTTCGCCCAGGCGGACATCGTCCTGTCGCTGGACGCGGACTTCCTGGAGAGCCGCCCGGAGAACCTGGGCTACGCGCGCCAGTTCGCCAACCGCCGCGACCCGAACAACGGTCCGCTCAACCGGCTCTACGTGGCCGAGGCCCGCTTCTCCATCACCGGCGGCATGGCCGACCACCGCCTGCGCGTGAAGTCGCAGGAAGTGCTCGCGGTCGCCGCCGCCGTGGCCCAGGCCGTGGGTGGCCCCGCCGCCTCGCTGGCTGGCGCCGCCGCCAACAAGGCGTCGCTGAAGTCGGACCACAACGCCTGGGTGCAGGCGGTCGTCGCGGACCTGCGCGCCGCGCGTCCGGGCCGTACCCTGGTGGTCGCGGGTGAGCGTCAGCCGGCGGCGGTCCACGCGCTGGCCCACGCCATCAACGCCGCGCTGGGCAACACCGGCACCACGGTGAAGTACGTGCAGTCGTCCATCGCGGAGCAGGAGGGCCTGAGCCAGGTCCGCGCGCTGGTGGAAGACATCACGGCGGGCCGCGTGGACACGCTGGTCATCACTAGCTGGAACCCGGTGTTCTCGGTTCCGGCGGACACGGGTCTGAAGGAGCTGCTGGACCCGGCGACCAACCCCAACCGCGGCAACCTCACCGTTCTCTACACGGGCCTCTACGAGGACGAGACCAGCCAGTACGCCGACTGGTTCGTCCCCGCGACGCACCCGCTGGAGACGTGGAGCGACGGCCGTTCGTTCGACGGCACCGTGGCCATTGCCCAGCCGCTCATCCAGCCGCTCTACAACGGCGTGCCGGAGTCCGAGCTGCTGGCGATGTTCCTCGACGAGCCCTACCGCCCCGCGTACCAGATGCTGCGCGACTACTGGCAGGGTCAGTCCGAGGGCCAGGGTGACTTCGAGGCCCGCTGGGAGAGCTGGGTGTCGGACGGTGCCATCCCCGGCACGCAGGCCGCTCCGGCGCAGGGCGCTCCGGACTTCGGCGCCGCCTCCGCGCTGGTGACGGGCTACACGGCCCCCGCCACGGGCGAGCTCGAGATCAACTTCGTCTACGACTACAAGATCTTCGACGGCCGCTTCGGCAACAACTCCTGGCTGCAGGAGCTCCCGGACCCCATCACCAAGATGACCTGGGACAACGCCGCGCTGCTGAGCCCGGAGACCGCCAAGGGCCTGGGCCTGGAGCCCGGTGACCTGGCGGAGCTGAGCTACGGCGGCCGCAAGCTGACCGTGCCGGTGTGGATTACGCCGGGCCACGCCAACGACACCGTGACGATGTCGCTGGGCTACGGCCGTGACGGCCTGCACGAGCAGGTGGCCAAGGCCGTGGGCTTCAACGCCAACGCGGTGCGCACCGTGAAGGCCCCCTGGTTCGACGGCGGCGCCACGCTCACCAAGGTGCGCGGCAGCTACAAGTTCAGTCTGACCCAGACGCACTGGCGGATGGAGAACCGCCCGCTGGCGCTGGATATGCCGCTGTCCGAGCTGAAGAACCCGTCCATCGCGACGCAGCACACGCTCCACCGCGTCAAGAGCGAGCTGAAGTTCGGCGTCCAGGACAACCTGCCGGCCTTCGACTACAACAAGGGCCCCAGCAACCCCCAGGGCTACAAGTGGGGCATGGCCATCGACCTGTCCCGCTGCACCGGTTGCAGCGCGTGCGTGATTGCCTGCCAGGCGGAGAACAACATCCCCGTCGTGGGCAAGCAGCAGGTCTCCGTCAGCCGTGAGATGCAGTGGCTGCGCATCGACCGCTACTTCGAGGGCAGCGAGAGCGACCCCCGGATGGTCATGCAGCCGGTGATGTGCGTGCACTGCGAGAAGGCCCCCTGCGAGTACGTCTGCCCGGTGAACGCCACCGTGCACTCGGACGAGGGCCTCAACGACATGGTGTACAACCGCTGCGTCGGCACCCGGTACTGCTCGAACAACTGCCCGTACAAGGTGCGCCGGTTCAACTACCTGCACTACACGGCGGACAAGACGGCCACCGAGAAGATGCTGATGAACCCGGACGTCACCGTCCGCAACCGCGGCGTGATGGAGAAGTGCACGTACTGCGTCCAGCGCATCGAGCGCGTGCGCATCGACGCCCGCGTCGAGAAGCGCCTCATCAATGAGAAGGAGCTGCAGACGGCCTGCCAGCAGACCTGCCCCACGCAGGCCATCACCTTCGGCTCCCTCAACGACCCGCAGCAGCGCGTCACGCAGCTCCACGAGGACGAGCGCGCGTACAAGCTGCTCCACGAGCTGGGCACCCGCCCGCGCACCGCGCACCTCATCCGCGTCCGCAATCCCAACCCCGCCCTCGAGCCCGCCGCGCCCGCCGCTGCGAACCAAGGGAGCCACTAAGCCATGGCTGAAACTGCTTCCACCACGTATCACGACCCGCTCGAGCCACGACCCCTCGTCGCGCCGCACCATGACGACGCGACCCTGAACGAGACGCTGCTGGACCATGTCTGGCGCAAGCCGGGCAAGGGCTGGTTCATGCTCTTCGGCCTGTCGCTCAGCGCGCTGGGCCTGCTCGTCATCGGTGTCACCTACACGCTGGCCCGCGGTATCGGCGTGTGGGGTAACAACCAGCCGGTCGGCTGGGCGTTCGACATCATCAACTTCGTCTGGTGGGTCGGTATCGGCCACGCCGGTACGCTCATCTCCGCCATCCTCCTGCTCTTCCAGCAGAAGTGGCGCACGAGCATCAACCGGTTCGCGGAAGCCATGACGCTGTTCGCCGTCATGTGCGCCGGTCTGTTCCCGCTGCTGCACACCGGCCGTCCCTGGTTCGCCTTCTGGCTGTTCCCCTACCCCAGCACCCTGGGCGCGTGGCCGCAGTTCCGCTCGCCGCTGGTGTGGGACGTGTTCGCCATCTCGACGTACCTCACGGTGTCCGCGCTCTTCTGGTTCGTGGGCCTCATCCCGGACCTGGCGGCGCTGCGTGATTCGTCCAAGACGAAGCTCCAGCGGACCATCTACGGCCTGTTCGCGCTCGGTTGGCGCGGCTCCGGTCGGCACTGGCACAACTACAAGATTGCGTACCTGCTGCTGGCCGGTCTCTCCACGCCGCTCGTGGTGTCCGTGCACACCATCGTTTCGTTCGACTTCGCCGTCTCCCTGCTGCCCGGCTGGCACGCCACCATCTTCCCGCCGTACTTCGTGGCCGGCGCCGTGTTCAGCGGCTTCGCGATGGTGATCACGCTCATCATCCCGGCGCGCAAGTACCTGGGTCTGCGGGACGTCATCACGGACCGCCACCTGGAGAACATGAACAAGGTCATCCTGGCGACGGGCCTGCTCGTCTCCTACGGGTACCTGATGGAGCACTTCGTCGCCTGGTACTCGCAGAACCAGTACGAGCTCTGGACTTTCTACGTGAACCGCGCCACGGGCCCCTACGCCGGCGTGTACTGGCTGATGATTGCCTGCAACGTCATCACCCCGAACATCTTCTGGTTCAAGAAGTGCCGCACCAGCATCCCCATCATGTGGGTGGCGTCCATCGCGGTGAACATCGGCATGTGGTGCGAGCGGTTCATCATCATCGTCACCTCGCTGAGCCAGGACTTCCTGCCGTCCTCCTGGGGCATCTACACCCCCACGTGGGTGGACTGGTCCATCTACATCGGCACGCTGGGCCTGTTCGGCACCCTGTTCCTCCTGTTCCTCAAGTTCGTGCCCGCGGTCGCCATCAGCGAGGTGAAGGAGCTCCAGCTCGAGCTCAAGCACGCCGCTCACCAGCACGGCTCTGATGATGCGCTTGCCGGCGCCGGCACCCTCACCCACGGAGCTCACTAAGAGCCATGGAAGCCACCGTTCTCGATTCCTGGGTCCTGGCGGAGTTCTCGACGCCGGACGCCCTCGTGACCGCCACCCGCCAGATGCGGGAGAAGGGCTTCGAGGGAATGGACACCTACTCTCCGTACCCGCTGCACGGCGGGTCGGAGGCCCTGGGCCTGCCGCCCTCGCGCGTGCCCTTCATCGCCCTGTGCGGCGGTCTGACGGGCGTGGCCACGGCGCTGGCCATGCAGACGTGGATGAACACCATCGACTACCCGCTCAACATCGGTGGTCGCCCGCTGCTGTCGCTGCCGGCGTGGGTGCCCATCACGTTCGAGCTGGGGGTGCTGTTCGCCGCCTTTGGCATCTTCTTCGGTCTGCTGGGGCTCAGCCGCCTGCCCCAGCCGTACCACCCCGTCTTCGAGTCCGAGGAGTTCCGCACCGCCTCCACGCACGGCTACTGGCTGAGCGTGCCCCAGGCGACGGGCACGGACGCGGCGCCGGTCATGGATCAGCTCAAGGCCCTGGGCGCGACCCAGGTGACCCTCGTCACGGGAGAGAAGGAATGAGGTGGCTCATCCCCGCCGCCGGACTCGCCACGCTCACGGGCTGCAACGTCAGCTCGGAGTTCCTCCAGCGAATGGAGCACCAGGCGAAGTACGAGTACTACGAGGCGTCCGACTTCTGGGCGGATGGTCGCTCCATGCGCACGCCTCCCGTGGGCACGGTTCCGCGTGAGCGCTTCGACAAGCTCCCCGAGCTCAAGGACCCGACCCAGCGCCAGGTGGCCCTCACCGGCCGCAGCGCCGGCCAGCCGGTGGCCCACGTGCCCATCACGGTGGACCAGAACCTGCTGACCCTGGGTCAGAAGAAGTACAACATCGTCTGCTCGCAGTGTCACGGCGTGCTCGGCGATGGAAACAGCATCGTCGCGGAGAACATGGCCCTGCGCCTGCCTCCCTCGCTGCTGGACCTGGAGAGCAAGTCGGACGGCCACTTCTACGTGGCCATCAACGAGGGCTACGGCGTGATGCCGTCCTTCTCCGGTGAGCTCGACCTGCGCGAGCGCTGGGCCGTGGTTGCCTACGTCCGCGCACTCCAGACGGCCCGCAATACCCGCACGGACGGCCAGCAGCCCGTTCCGCAGGAGAACCGATGAGTCCCCCCGTCACCAACTCGCACACCAACTTCGGGCCGTACACCGGCACGCCGAAGCTCATGGTGCCCGCGTTCGCCGTGGGCATTCTCTGCCTCCTGGCCACGCTGGGTGGCTTCTTCGCCACCGACGCCAAGGGTGAGACGGCGCACGCCTATCTGATTGGCTTCACCTACTGGGTGGGCATCAGCGTCGCCTTCCTCATCATGCAGGCCATCTTCCACACGGCGAAGGCCAAGTGGCTCATCGTGCTGCGCCGGACGATGGAGACGGCCTCCGCGGTGATTCCGGTGTTCTTCGTGCTGGCCCTGCCGCTGCTGGCCATGGCCGCCTACCTCTACCCCTGGTGGGAAGGCTCCGAGCTGACCAAGGGCTACTCCAGCCTGGAGCTGGAGCACCTGAGCCACAAGCAGCACGGGTACCTGAACAACCACCTCTCGTTCCCCCCGGGCGTGGGCGTTCGCCACATCATCTACTTCGGCGTGTGGACCTTCGCGGCCTGGCGGCTGCGGTCGTGGAGCCTGAAGCAGGACACCGAGGGTGGACTCGACTTCACGGTGAAGCAGCGCAAGTTCTCTCCGGGTGTGCTGCCGTTCCTTGCCCTCACCATCACGTTCGCTTCTTTCGACTGGCTGATGAGCCTCACGCCGCTCTGGCAGTCGACCATCTTCGGCGTCTATTACTTCGCCGGAAGCTTCCTGGCGGCCTTCTGCATCCTGACCATCGTCACGGTGAGCGCCCAGGGCAAGGACCTCTACGGCAGCGTCGTGAAGCTGGACCACTTCCACAACCTCGGCAAGCTGATGCTCGCCTTCACCGCCTTCTGGGCCTACATCGCCTTCTCCCAGTTCATGCTGGTGTGGATCGCGAACATCCCGGAAGAGGCGCCCTGGTACGGCCTGCGCATGTTCGGCCCGTGGCGGTCGATGTCCATCGCCCTGTTCTTCCTCCACTTCCTGCTGCCCTTCGGCATCCTGCTGTCGCGCAAGCTGAAGCTGCAGCCTCGGAAGCTGGCCGTGGTGGCCGTGTACCTGCTCATCATCCACGCGGTGGACCTGTACTGGCTGGTGTGGCCGGCGCTGACCGGTGCCGCGGGCCCGACGTTCCACTGGTCGCTGCTCACGGCCTTCTTCGGAGTGGGCGGCATCGCGGTGGGCTTCGGCCTCTTCCTGGCGCGTGGCCACTACACGCTCACGGTGAAGGACCCCTACATCGCCGAGTCCTTGAGGTACGTGCAGCCATGAAGAAGACCCAGGTTGAGCTCGAGTCGCGCGTCATCGTCGGCGCGCACGGCGTGGCGGCTGAAGAAGACCACCTGGTCATGGGCAAGGTGGTCGGCATCGGCGTGGGTTCGCTCGCCATCTTCGGAGTGGGCATTGTCTGGGCCTGGTGGATTCAGGTCCAGACAATGGCCGACATCCAGCCAGAGGGTCCGCCGCCGCGTCCCGCGGCGATGGGCCAGTACGAGGTGGGCATCGTCAACCAGCGCCAGTTCGAGCAGGACTGGCACGCCGTGGACAAGATCAGCGGTCAGGACCAGGCGCTGCGCGCCGGCTGGGGTGACCAGCCGGGCGTGAAGCAGCACCCCGGCATCGACGCCGCGATGAAGACGGTCATCGAGCAGAAGCGCAACCCGCCCCCTGCCC
>NZ_VHLC01000088.1:0-39270 GCF_006547355.1 Myxococcus sp. AB036A
CGGTGGGGGCTCCGTCCCGAGCCGCTGGGAGGGGGTCAGGAGCACCTGGAAGGTGGAGCCCTTGCCCGGCTCGCTCGTCGCATGGATTTCCCCACCCAGGGCCGTCACCAGGCTGTGGCAGATGGACAGGCCCAGTCCGGTGCCCACCCCGGGCTCCTTGGTGGTGAAGAAGGGGTCGAACAGGCGCGGCAGGTGTTCCTTGGCGATACCGGCGCCCGTGTCCGACACCTCCACGCAGACGTGGCCGTTGCCCGAAAGGCGGGTGACGACGCGGATTTCATGGCGCTCCGGCGTCCCGGAGGGAATGGCCTGGGCGGCGTTCACCAGCAGGTTGAGGAACACCTGTCCCAGGCGTGACTCATTGGCGACCACGGTGGGGACCGCGTCGAGCTGCTTCACCAGGCGGGCGCGGTGACGAATCTCCGTGGTGGCCAGGTTCAGCGTGGACTCCAGCACCTGCCGGACGTCCACTTCCGCGCTCTCCGCTGAGTCCACCCGGCTGAACGTCTTCAAGTCCCGGACGATGCTGCGCACCCGGTCGGCGCCCTGCTGCGCCTCGGCGAGCGCGGCCTGGGCGCTGGCCACCGCCTCCGCCAGCCGGGGCTCCATGTTCCGGGTGCTGGTCGGCAGCGCGCCGGCGAGCTCCTCGCGCGCGAAGGCCAGGTTGGCGGTGAGGTAGGCCAGGGGGTTGTTGATTTCGTGCGCCACGCCCGCGGCCAGTGTGCCGACGGAGGCCATGCGCTGCGCGAGCATCAGCCGCGCCTGCATCTGGTAGCGCTCCGTCAAGTCATGGGAGACGGAGACGATGGAGTCCTCGCCGTCGAAGGGCAGGGGAAAGGTGGTGGACTCCACGTGCAGCACGCTGCCGTCGCGTTTGATCAGCCGACGCTCCTGGAGCGCCGCGCGGCCGGTGCGGAGGGCTTCGTGCATGCGCGCGTTGGCGCTGGCGAAGTCCTCCTTCGGGATGATGTCGGAGAAGTGCTTGCCCAGCAGCTCGTTCACGCTCTCGTAGCCCAGGGCCGTGGCGACCTTGAGGTTGGCGTAGCGCACGCGTGCGTCGGTGTCGAAGACGGCCACCAGGTCCGGCAGGCTGCCGATGAGGGTGCGGAAGCTCACCTCCGAGCGGCGCAGGCTCTCCTCGGCGCGCTTGAGCGGGGTGATGTCCGGGAAGAAGGCGATGACGTGGGGCGTGCCGCCGTAGGGGACCAGGCCCATGAAGAGCAGCGTGTGCCGCAGCTCGCCCTCGCGGGTGCGGTACTGCGCGTCCACGCCGCGCACCGTGCCGTGGCGCCGCAGCGTGTCCATGATTTGCGAGCGGTTCAGGGGCGCCTGCCACAGCGCCAGCTCCATCGTGGTGCGCCCGATGACCTCCTCGCGCGTGTAGCCGAAGAGTTCGAAGTAGGCTTCGTTGGCCGCCACCACGCGCCCCTCGGTGATGGTGGTGATGGACGTGGGCACGGGGCTGACGGCCAGCAGCGTCTCCTTCAGGTCATCTCCGAAGGGCAGGCCCTTGCGGCCCTCGCGCCGGACGAAGCGGCGGTGGGCCAGGTCCAGCCGCAGCGCCAGTTCCTCCTCATCCACGGGCCACGCGAGCACGTCATCGGCGCCGGCCTCCAGGACGGGCCGCAGTCCGCCCAGCGCTCCCCGGTGGCCCAGGAGCAGCAACACGGATTCCTCACCGCCGGGCAGGCTGCGCAGCGCGCGCACCAGCGGGACGCGGGAGGGGTCCGTCCGGGCATCCACCATCACCAGCGCGCACGTTCCGCTGCGCCACGCGGCGGGCACCTCCGCTTCGCGCGTCACGGTGACCACCGTGTGTCCCTGCTCACGCAACCAGGACTCGACTGGCGCCAGGTCCGCCCCTCCCCCCTGGGTGACAATCAGGACCCGCATGGGACACCTCTTGAAGACGAACGCTCATCGTTACACGACGTTTGCTGTTGTAAAAGCGGGGTGCCGTGCCGGTGTGGCGTGCAGGTGACGAAGCGCCCGGGCTGATACACTGGCTTCAGGACCGGGGTGGACCGGTGGAGACAGGGGGAACTCATGGAACGGCGGGGCTTTGACGACAAGACGGCCACCGAGCCGCGGAAGCCACCACCGTTGCCGGTGCAGGTGCCTCGGCGGAACTTCGAAGGGCTCTTCGTCCATGCGTTGAAGCCCACGGGGCCCTTCGCCCAGTCCTTGCGAGACATTGGCTACGACATGGAGGCGTCGCAGGAGTACTACCCGCTGGCGGTGTGGCGGGCGGCGCTGGGGGTGGCCCGTCGCCATGTCTGCGTGGGGCAGCCGCCCGAGGCGGCCAACCGCGTCCTGGGGCACCGCTATGTGGAGGGGTTCGCCCAGACACTGGTGGGTCGCATCTTCGCCACCGCCGCGCCCCTGTTGGGGACGGAGCGGTGTCTGACGCGACTGCCCACGTATCTACGGGCGGGGCGCGAGGACATGAAGATGCTGCTGGAGCCGGTGCAGGCGGGGGAATGGCGCATCCGCGTCGTGGACCCGGACCCGCTGCCGGACTTCGTCGCCGGCGTGGTGGAAGGCGTCCTGCTGCGCACCAAGGTGTTGCCCCAGGTGGAGGTGCTGGAGCGGCAGACCGCGGGGTACGCCCTGCGGGTGCGCTGGACGGGCGCCTGAGCGGGCCTCCGGGCTCCGGGTGGCCGCCTCATCGCCAGCCAGGGAGGCGAGTTCCCACAGGTGCTCCCTCAGTTGTGATTGGCGGCGAAGTGTCCAGTCGTTAAACCTGCCACCCGTATGCACAAGACTCACCTCGTTGGCGCGCGCACGCACAACCTGAAGGACCTGTCGGTCGACCTCTCGGAAGGGGAGTTCGTCTGCGTCACTGGCGTCTCTGGCGCTGGTAAGTCGAGCCTGGCGCTCGACACCCTGTATGCCGAGGGGCAGCGGCGCTTCGTGGAGAGCTTCAGCCCGTACGCCCGGCAGTTCCTCGAGCGGCTGGAGCGGCCGCCCATGGACGCCCTGGAGCCCGTGGCCGCGGGCGTGGCCGTGGACCGGCGCGCGCCCGTGAAGAGCTCGCGCTCCACGGTGGCCACGCTGGCGGACGTGGAGCCGTACCTGTCCGCGCTCTTCACTCGCGAAGCCGTGCCCGTCTGCGGCACCTGCGGCGTGGAGGCGGTGCGGACGGACGCGCGCGTGGCGGCGGCCGCGGCCATCCGCGAGCACACGGACGCGCAGGCCATCCTCACCTTCCCGCTGCGCATCCCCGACACGGCGGCCTTCCTGGACGCGCGGGCCCGGCTGCTGAAGGACGGCTACCACCGGCTGATGGTGCAGGGCGAGGTGAAGGAGCTGGAGTCGCTCCGTCCCGCCGAGGCGACCGACCCGGCTGGAATCGCGCGCGTGGTGGTGGACCGGGTGAAGCTGACGAACGCGCAGCTGTCGCGCGTGACGCAGGCCCTGGAGGACGCGTGGAACCGCGCGGACGGCGAGGCGCACCTCTTCGTCCCGGGGCAGAGCGTGCCCCAGCGGCTGCGGCGCGGGCTGGTGTGCCCCAAGTGCGCGCGGGAGTTCGAGGCCGCGCGGCCCGGCCTCTTCAGCTACCAGTCGCCGGTGGGCGCGTGCGCCGCGTGCCGTGGGTTCGGCCGCACCATTGGCATCGACTGGGGCAAGGTGATTCCCAACCCCGAGCTGAGCCTGTCGCAGGGGGCCATCCGTCCCTGGTCCGGCCAGTCCACCACGTGGGAGCGCGGCATGCTCCAGCGCTGGTGCAAGGCGCGGGGGATTCCGTGGGACAAGCCCTGGGGCCTGCTGACGCCCGAGCAGCGCGAGTCGGTGCTGGAGGGCGAGGGCGACTACGACGACGGCCGCGCCTATCCGGGCGTGCGCGCGTGGTTCCGGTGGATGGAGGGCCGCACGTACAAGATGCACGTGCGCGTGCTGCTGGCGCGCTATCGCGCCTACACGCTGTGCGAGAGCTGCGGCGGCGGACGCCTCAACGCCCAGGCGCGAGCGTACCGCGTGGGCGGGCTGGACTTGCCGTCGTGGCACCACCTGGAGCTGACGGATGCGCTGGCGCGGCTGGACGCGCTGCGCACCACCACGGGGCAGGGGGAGCTGGCGCGGCGCGAACTGGCCGGCCGCCTGCGCTACCTCCAGCGGGTGGGCCTGGGATACCTCACGCTGGACCGCCCCGCGCGCACGCTGTCGGGCGGCGAGGCGCAGCGCGTGTCCCTGACGGCCGCGCTGGGCACGTCCCTCACCGGCGCGCTCTTCGTGCTGGATGAGCCCACCGTGGGCTTGCACCCGGGCGACGTGCCGCCGCTGACGGAGGCCATCGCGGAGCTGGCGGAGCGGGGCAACATCGCGCTGGTCATCGAGCATGACCCGCTGGTCATCCGCTCGGCGCACCGCGTGCTGGAGCTGGGGCCCGGGGCCGGGAAGCAGGGCGGGCGGCTGGTATTCGATGGCACGCCGGAGGCGCTGGCGAAGAAGCAGGACCTGCCCACGGGGCGGCTGCTGGCCGGCGTGGACGAGGTGCCGCGCACGCCGCGCACGCGCACCGGGGCGTTGGTGATTCGGGGTGCTCGCGAGCACAACCTGAAGGACCTCACGGTGGAGGTGCCCCTGGGCGTGCTGTGCGCGGTGACGGGGCCCAGCGGCTCGGGGAAGAGCACGCTGATGGACGAGGTGCTGTACCGGCACCTGGCGCGGCGGCTGGGCGTGAAGGACGTGGAGGCCCCCGGCGCGGTGGACGCGGTGGAGGGCATGGAGGCGGTGAAGGCCATCACCCTGGTGGACCAGTCCCCGCTGGGGCGCACCTCGCGCGGCAACGCGGCCACGTACACCAAGGCGTGGGACCGGCTGCGCGAGCGCTTCGCCTCCGAGCCTGACGCGGAGGTGCGCGGCCTCACGGCGGCGCACTTCTCCTTCAACGTCGACAAGGGCCGCTGCGAGGCCTGCTCGGGCGAGGGCTACGAGACGGTGGAGATGCAGTTCCTCGCCGACGTGGCGCTGCTGTGCGCGGTGTGCCGCGGCCGGCGCTTCAAGGAAGAGGTGCTGGCCGTCCGCCACCAGGGCTTCAGCGTGGCCCAGGTGCTGGAGATGACGGTGGACGAGGTGCTCCAGCACTTCGGCGGCGACGCGGCGCTGAAGCGCACGCTGGGGCCGGTGGCGCGGCTGGGGCTGGGCTACCTGCCGCTGGGGCAGCCGTTGTCCACGCTGTCCGGGGGCGAAGCGCAGCGTTTGAAGCTGGCACGGGCGCTGGCAAGTGAGGCGCAGGGGACGCTGTTCCTCATTGACGAGCCCAGCGCTGGCCTGCACGCGGAGGACGTGCGCCACGTCATCACCGCGCTGAATGCGCTCGTGGACTTCGGCGCGAGCGTGCTGGTGGTGGACCACGACGTGGCGGTGATGAAGGCCTCGGACTGGGTCATCGACCTGGGCCCCGTGGGCGGCCGTGACGGTGGCCGGCTGGTGGCGGAAGGGACGCCGGAGGACGTGGCTCGCGGCAAGGGCGCCACCGCCCAGGCACTGCGGGGCGAGCGCAAGCCGCTGGGCCGCGCGGTGAAGCTGCGCAAGCCGGGCAAGGGCGAGGTTCCCGCCATCGAGGTGGAGCACGCGCGCGAGCACAACCTCCACGACGTGTCGTGCCGCATTCCGCTGGGGAAGATGACCGTCGTCACCGGGCCGAGCGGCTCGGGCAAGAGCTCGCTCGTCTTCGACGTGGTGTTCGCGGAAGGCCAGCGCCGCTTCCTGGAGACGCTGAGCCCGTACGCGCGGCAGTTCCTGCCCTCCATGCCGCGTCCGGATGTGGAGCGCATCAGCTCGCTGCCGCCGTCGGTGGCGCTGGAGCAGCGCACCTCGCGAGCGGGAGCCACCAGCACCGTGGCCACCGTCACCGAGGTGGCCCACTACCTGCGCCTGCTGTTCGCCAAGCTGGGCGAGCCGCACTGCCCGAATGACGACTCGCCCATCACCTCCCTGTCGCCGGACGTGCTCTTCGCGCAGCTCACGGCGATGAAGGGCGAAGGCACGTTGCTGGCGCCCGCGGTGCGCTCGCGCAAGGGCACCTACCTGGACATCTTCGCGGCGGCGGCGCGCGCGGGAATCTCGCGGGCCATCGTCGACGGGAAGCTCGCGTCCACGGATGACCCGCCGCGCCTGGCGAAGACGCGTGAGCACGACATCGACCTCGTCATGTACGAGGGCAAGCTGTCGAAGCTGGAGCGCGACGTCTTCGAGAAGGCGCTGGGCTGGGGCCAGGGCGCGGTGAAGGTGGACACCGGCAAGGGCGAGACGCTGCTGTCCACCGAGCGCACCTGCCCCCAGTGCGGCACCGCCGTGCCGGAGCTGGACCCTCGCTGGTTCTCCTTCAACACGAAGCAAGGCCGCTGCGAGTCGTGCGAGGGCACCGGCATCCAGGGCGGCGCCGAGGCGATGGCCGAGGGCGAAGTCGCGCCGTGCCGCACGTGCGGTGGCAGCCGGCTGGCCCCCGTCCCCCGGGGCGTGCGGCTGGAGGGCGCGCGCTACCACGAGGTGGTGCAGCAGTCCGTGGCGTCCACGCTGGCGCGGGTGCGCGGCTGGAAGTTCAAGGGGGACCGGGCGCTCCTGGGCGAGCCGTCCCGTCAGGAGCTGCTGCGCCGCATGGAGTTCCTGGAGCGTGTGGGCCTGGGCTACCTGTCCCTGGACCGCAACGCCGCCACGTTGTCAGGCGGGGAGATGCAGCGGCTGCGCCTGTCCGCGCAGCTGGGCGCGGGCCTCACCGGCGCCATGTACGTGCTGGACGAGCCCACCATCGGCCTGCACCCGCGCGACACGCACCGGCTGCTGGACAACCTGCGCGCCCTGGTGGCCACGGGCTCCACGGTGCTGGTGGTGGAGCATGACTCGGACACCATCCGCGCGGCGGACCACCTGCTGGACCTGGGGCCCACGGGCGGCCGGGGTGGCGGGCACATCCTGGCTGAGGGGCCGCCGGACGTCGTGCTGGAGAGTGATTCACCCACCGCGCGGGCCTTGAAGGAGTCGCAGGTGCGGCCTCCCTCGGGCCGGGGCGAGGCGAAGCAGTGGATTGAGCTCAAGGGCGCGCGGGCCAACAACCTGAAGCGCGTGGACCTGCGGCTGCCGGTGGGGCGGCTCAACGTGGTGTCCGGCGTGTCGGGCTCCGGGAAGAGCACGCTGATTCGCCAGGTGCTGTACCCGGCGCTGCGCGAGAAGCTGGACCGCGTCACGGCGAAGCCCGGCCCCTTCACCTCGCTGCACGGGGCGGAGGCGGTGAAGCGCGTGCTGTCGGTGGACCAGTCACCCATCGGTCGCACGCCGCGTTCGGTGCCGGCGACATTCCTGGGCATCTGGGACGAGCTGCGCCGCGTGTTCGCGGCCACGCCCGAGGCGAAAATCAAGGGCTTCACGCCCACGCGCTTCTCCTTCAACTCGGCCAGTGGCGGCCGGTGCACCGCGTGCGACGGGCAGGGCGCCATCTCTCATGAGATGTCCTTCCTCCCGGACGTGGTGACGCCGTGCGAGGCCTGCAACGGCGCGCGCTTCGACGCGGCCACGCTGGAGGTGCGCTACCACGGGCTCACCATTGGCGACGTGCTGCGCCTGTCCGCCGACGAGGCCAAGGACGTCTTCAAGGCGCTGCCTCGCGTGGCCGCGCCGCTGGAGTGCCTGGCCGACCTGGGCGTGGGCTACCTCCAACTCGGCCAGGGTTCCAACACCCTGTCCGGCGGTGAGGCGCAGCGCTTGAAACTGGCGGCCGAGCTGACGGCCTCCGCCCGGCACGAGCCCACGCTGTACGTGCTGGACGAGCCCACCACCGGCCTGCACCTGGGCGACGTGGAGAAGCTCATCACCTTCATGGGCCGACTGGTGGACCGCGGCGACACGTTGGTGGTCATCGAGCACCACCCGTCCGTGATTGGCGCCGCGGACCACGTGGTGGAGCTGGGGCCCGATGGTGGCGAGGCGGGAGGCCACATCGTCGCGGAGGGCACGCCCCGCGAGGTGGCGAAGCAGAAGACGCCCACGGGCCGGGTGCTCAAGTCGCTCTTTTCGGATGAGGACACACGCTCGCGTGCCGCGGCGCGGCGGGCGTGAAACGGGCGGGGGACTGGGGCATCCTGGGGAGCGGCATGAAAACCCTCCCTTTGTTGACCCTGGCCTCGGCGCTGGCTTTCACCCCGGCGCTCGCCGCGGCGCCGAAGCCTCCTCCCCCCGCGAAGTCCGAACCCACGAGCGAGAAGAAGCCCATGTCCTTCCATCACCTCTCCGCCAACCGGCTCGATGGCAAGCCGGAGAAGCTGTCCGGCTACCAGGGCAAGGTCGTCCTGGTGGTGAACACCGCGTCGGAATGTGGCTACACGCCGCAGTACGCGGGCTTGGAGAAACTCCACCAGGAATACAAGGACAAGGGCCTGGTGGTGGTGGGCTTCCCATCCAACGACTTTGGCGGCCAGGAGCCGGGCTCGTCGGAGGAGATCAAGAAGTTCTGTGAGCTCCGCTACAAGGTCACCTTCCCCATGTTCGAGAAGGTGAAGACGAAGGGGGACGGCCAGTCGCCCGTCTACGCGTTCCTGTCGCAGCACCACCCCGCGCCTAAGTGGAATTTCCACAAGTACGTGGTGGGCAAGGACGGCCAGGTGAAGGCCGGCTTCCCCAGCGCGGTGACGCCGGACAGCGCCGAGCTGAAGGCAGCCATCGACAGCGCGCTCGCGCAGCCGTAGTCCCCGAGAGGGCGCGTGGGGGCTGGCCCTCTGGTCCCCGCCCTGGAGGCATGCGGCCCTGGCTGGCGCCCTGGCATGGGCGCCGGTGGGGGCTCACCCTGAATGCCGACTCGGCTTGAAGGGAGGCCCCATGGACACCCGGGACACGACGTGGCCGCCGTTGCCGCTGGAGGCGTGGCAGGACACCTACGCCACGTTGCACCGGTACACGCAGGTCGTCGGTAAGGTGAAGCTGGCGCTGACGCCGCCGCAGAACCACTGGTGGAACGTCGCGTTCCGCGTGACGGCGCGGGGCATGACGACGGGGCTCATTCCCTTCGGAAATGGCGCCTTCGAGGTGGACTTCGACTTCCTCTCGCACGAGCTGCACGTGCACGCCAACCGTGGGCCGTCCCGGGTGATGGCGCTGGAGCCCCGGCCCGTCGCGGAGTTCTACCGGGACTTCATGGCGACGCTGCGCTCCATGGGCATCGACGTGCGCATCTGGGAGCAGCCCGTCGAGATTCCCGACGACACCACGCCCTTCGGTGAGGACTGGCACCACGCCAGCTATGACGGTGAAGCCGTGGAGCACTGGTGGCGGGCGCTGCTGCAGGCCACGCTCGTCTTCGAGGACTTCCGCGCGCGCTTCACCGGCAAGTGCAGCCCGGTGCACTTCTTCTGGGGAAGCTTCGACCTGGCGGTGACGCGCTTCTCCGGCCGGCCCGCGCCAGCGCGCCTCGGGGCGGACCCCATCACCCAGGAGGCCTACTGCGAGGAGGTCAGCAGCGCGGGCTTCTGGCCCGGCTCGCAGGCCACCGGCGGCGCGGCCTTCTACAGCTACGCGGCCCCGGAGCCGGAGGGCTTCGCGCGCGCCAGCGTGCGCCCGGCCCAGGCCCGGTACGACGCCAACATCAAGGAGTACCTGCTGGCGTACGACGACGTGCGGCACGCGGAGGACCCGAAGGCGTACCTGCTCGACTTCCTCCAGAGCACCTACGCGGCCTGCGCGGACCTGGGCGGCTGGGAGCGGGAGCGCCTGGAGCGGCCGCTCATCGTCCCCGAGTCCCTGCGCGCGGCCCGCACCGTGGAGGAGGGGACGGTCGCCGAGCAGCCCGCGCCATGAAGCCCGGCCTCGCGGAGGCCCGGCGCCGCGAGGCCGGTGCGCACGGAAAGCCCTCCTCACTTCGCCTTGGGCGGGAAGCGCTCCAGCACGTCCTTCACGGATTCGTCCAGCCGCCGCTGCTGCTTCTCCGCGCTGGCGTTCTCGTCCAGCTCCGCCTGGGCCGTGCCGCGCCAGACGAGCTGCTTGGACTGCGGGTCGACGATGTCGAGGATGAGCGAACCCTCCTCGTACTCACGCAGCTCCGTCTCCGGCATGGTGACGGCGCCGCCCGCGAAGAAGGGGTCCGTGAAGGGACCGCCCCAGGGATAGCCGTAGTAGGCGTCCACCGTCTCCTCCTTCAGCGCGTTGTGGATGGCGCCGTGCCAGCCGATGAGGAAGTCCGGGTTGGCGGTGGACTCCACCTTCTGGTAGCCGCGCGACTGCAGGTAGCGGTCCACTGACTGCTCGACGCGCGCGCCGACGATGGGGTTGTAGACGCGGTCGTCCTTGCCCGTGGGCTGTGGGAGCCAGGCATAGGTGCGGTACCCCTCCAGCTTCTGCGTGGCGGTGGGGTCATAGTTGGTGTTCACGTCGATGCTGGAGCACGCGGCGACAGCCAGCGCCAGCAGCGGTGGGGCGATTCGGGTCAGCAGCCGCAAGGAAGCCTCCTCGGTGGCGGCGCGGTGCGCGCCGTTGCCTCCCTGACGGTAGCCACGGCATGACGAGGCCCCCCTGGGCTGGATGCCCGGTCCTCCCCGGCCCCGGTGCGAGTCCTCTGCCCCGGGGGAGGGGGCCAGCCCGTTCAACGCGCACGTCGATATGAGGGGCACGTCCGGTGCGTTCTCAGGAGTGCCCTCCGTGAGCCGGGCCCCGGGCTCGGAGGTCATGCTCCATTCGTCTTCCCCTCAGGGGCATGCCGAGAACATCGTCATGCGCTCACGCCTTTCGACGTGGGTGACGGCGGGGCTCCTGTTGGGAGCCTGCGGTTGCGCCGTCACGCCCGAGACCCGCCAGCAATTGGTGGAGACCACCAGCGGCAATGCCGTCTACAAGCTGCCGCCGGACGCCCTGGTGACGACGGCACGACGCCTGCTCGTGGAGCAGAAGTACGAGCTGCTCCCCAGCTCGGACCCGCTCTACGTCCACACCACCTGGCGCATCCGGGGCAATACGGACCTGGGCGCCAACTGGTCCCGCGTCTTCGTGCAGGTCCATCCGTTGTCGGATGGCCGCTCCGTGGTGCGGGCCTACCGGATGGACTACACCACCAACGGGCGCGCGCCCTCGCATCCGAGCATGGGCGCCGGTAATCGGGACGCGAAGCTGGGGGAAGGCGCGGCGGCGGCCTCCGTCGCGGGGGAGCCCCTGTCGCCGACGAGGCCCGTCGTGCGCCGCGCCATGGATATCGAATGGGACGTGCTGTCGCGTGTGGAGCCCCGGCTCGCCGCCCACCTCGAGGCCCGCGCGGAGTCGTACCTGGCCACCGGCAGGAAGGACCCGAGCGAGCCCACCGAGGAGTGAGCTCGCCGTCAGGCCCCAAGCCCCCGCGTCAGTGCATACCGCCCTCGTAACCGCTGCGCCCCAATGAGTCCTTTCCGGGCTCCCGCTTCATCTTCTGGCGGCCCTCGCTGCGCGCCAGGGCGAGCGCGAGCCGGGCGCGCTTCTCCTGGGGCAGTGTCTTCGCCAGCGCCAGGTACAGCTCCTTGTCGAGCGCCGCGATGCGCTCGCGTGCCTCGTAGGCACCCAGCGCCGCCGCGTCCACCTGCGCCAGGGCCTCACTGTCACCTCGCGACGCCCGGTGGAGGATGCGCGCCGCTTCACGCACCTGCTTGCGCAGCGGGCGGCGGCGCTCGTCGAAACGCTGGAGCGTCTCCTCCAGCTTCAGCGCCTGCGCGTTGTCCAGGTCCAGGACGTCCGACAGCTCCAGCACCTGCCGCAGCCGCTGCCGCTGCTCCGCGCGCTCCATCCGTTCCTCGACGCGGGCCTCGCGCCCGGTGGGCGCGGCCACCGCCACCCAGGGCAGCAGGGCCAGCATCATCACCGCCATTCGCGTTCGCACCCTCGTCCTCACAGCGTCTCTCCCACATCGATGTCGAACTCTTCGTCCCAGCCCTGGGAGTCCTCGAACAGCACCGCGTCCAGCGGCTCCAGTCCCGCCCAGGCCTCGATGGCGGCCATCGTCTCCGCGTCCAGTTCCTCGACGTCGGTGGCGGGCGTCGCCGTCGCCGTCACCGGCGCCTTCGGTCCCTGGGCTGGCAGCCGCCACGCGCCGGGCACCAGCAGCAGCAACGTCACCGCCGCGACGGTGGCCACCAGCGCGCCCAGCGTCTTCAAGCCCAGACCCTGGCGCCGGGCGCCGCGGCGCCACTCCGACAGCGTGCGCCGGGGCAGCTCCTGGAGCTCCGTCTTCTCCTGGGGCGACAGCGCGGGCAGCGCCACCAGCGAGAGCAGCTCCTTGGATGCCGCGAGCGCCTGCCGGCACCCCTCGCAGCCCTCCAGGTGCTGGATGAGTCCAAGCGCCTCGTCATCCTCCAACGCCCCCGCGGCGTGCAGGTCCAGCCGCTCTTCCTGGTCAGGGCACGCAGCCATCAGTGCTTCTCCTCGGGCGCGCCCACCCGCGCCTTGAGGCGCTTCATCGCATGGTGGAACTGCACCTTCGCATTGTTCTCCGTGATGCCGAGCGTCTCGGCGATGTCCTTGAATGCCAACCCGCCGTCCACGCGCAGCGTCAGCACCTCGCGCTGGCGGCGGGGCAGGGTGAGCACCTCGGCGCGAACCTGCCGTTCGCGCTCGGCCCGCTCCAGCCGGTCCTGCGCGGACTCCGACGAGTCCTCCACCATGTCGTCCGGCCCGGATGCCACCAGCACCGGGCGCCACCGCTGCCCCTGACGGGCGTGGTTCTTCGCCAGGTTGAGCGCGATGCGCACCAACCAGGCCCGGAAGGGCGCCGGTCCCGACGGCGTGAAGCGCGCGAAGACGCGGCGCGAGGCCTCCAACGCGCGCAGGAAGGCGCTCTGCACCAGGTCCGCCGCGTCCTCCGGGCGCGTCACGTAGCGGCGCACCAGCGAGAAGACGAGCGAGCGGTGCCGCGTCACCAGCACCTCGAAGGCCGCCGGCTCACCCTCCAGGAATGCGCGGCAGAGCGCCTCGTCCGGCGCACGCTCCAGGCCCGCCCGGGCCATGCGCGCCGGCAGGGACACCACCTGGCCGCCTGTCTCCCTGATGCTCACGTGGCTCCAACCCCGGACGGAGATAAAGGTTAATTTCGGCCGATTTCTGCCTGTGATTTCTGGTTGTCCGTGAATTACGAGATATTGATCCGGGAAACATGCCTTCCCGAGTTGATGGCGAGCAGGCCGCGCGGGGACAATGGGTGGGCGGTTGTTACCTGGGACGGGGGCATGTTGACCCAAGGAACTGGCTCACGCATCAAGGGCGGCGTGCTCATCTCGCGGCTCAACATGCTGCGTCAGCACGTTGGGCAGGTCGGGGTGGACGCGGTGCTGCGGCGGCTGCCCGCGGAGGACCAGGCGCTGCTGAGGCAGATGTTGCTTCCCGTCGGCTGGTATCCCCTGGAGCTGAACCTGCGGTTGGACGCGGCCATCGCGGGGGTGATGTCGCCCGAGGACAAGGACCGGGCCTTCCTGGAGATGGGGCGCGCTTCCGCCCATGAGGCGTTGCATGGCCCGCAGCACGTCTTCGTCAAGGCAGGCGAGCCGCACTTCCTGCTGAGCCAGGCGCCGAAAATCTACCGCTTCTATTACGCGGTGGGCTCACGCACCTATGAGCAGACAGGCCCGTGCTCCGCGGTGCTGCGGACGTTCGGCGCGGAGAACGTCACCGAGCCGGACTGTCTCACCATCATCGGCTGGCACGAGCGCGCCATCGAGCTGTGTGGCGGCCGCTCCGTGCGCGTCACCCACCCCATGTGCCGCGCCCGGGGCGCACCGCACTGCGAGTACCACTGCTCGTGGGAGTGAGCGCCCGTCAGGGGGCCGGGGCCGGGTTCGCGCGCAGGTCGCGAAGCACGTCGTCCAGGTGCCGGTAGACGCGCACCACCACACGCCATGGTCAAGGCTGATGCCGCGGGCCGAATCATCCAGCCGTGCGAGCAACACACCGTGAAAGCCTTGGGTTTGCCATGGGCCCGCCGGACAGGCGTTCGGCGTTCAGGCTAAGGTCCGCGCCCGTGCGGGCTCCCAGGGACGAGCTGTCTTCGCGGCGGTTTCAACAACGATTGGCCCAGGCCATGGGCGTGACGCGGGTGGCGCGTGTCACCGGCTTGGACCGGACCGGCGTGGAGGTGGCGTGCGCGGTGCGGCCGGGCGGCCACGTCCTCCAGGTGTGTAACGGCAAGGGCCTATCCTACGATGACGCGGCCTGGGGCGCGCTGCTGGAGACGGCGGAGTTGTGGGCGGCGGAGACGGTGGTTCCGGACGCCCTCGTGTGGGGCTCGCGAGCGGAGCTGGATGGCCACCTGGGCGTGCTGTGGGGCGCGGACGAATTGGGCTCGGCGGGGGCGCTGGTGGCGCCGCGCTTGTGGAGCCCGCATGTGCGCTGTGCCTGGCTCGAGGCGCGGGAGCTGTACTCCGGTGAGCCGGTGTGGGTGCCCGCACAGGGCCTGCACGTGCCTCCCGCCGGGAGCCCCGCGTTGGGCCCGGTGGCGGTGGCGTGGACGAGCAACGGCTCCGGCGCGCATCCCGACGCAGGGCGGGCCTTGCTGCACGCGCTGCTGGAGGCCACGGAGCGGGACCAGCTCGCGCGGATGATGCCGGAGGGGTGGACGGAAGAGGTCGTCCAGCGGCGGTTGCTGCGAACGCCCGAACTGGTCGAGCTCGCTCCCGCCGTGGAGGCCCTGGCTGGACCGCTGCGTGAGCGGGGTTTTGGTGTGTACCTCTTCGACGCCACGCCCGCCGCGCGCACGCCGGGCGCGGTGGGGCTGCCGGTGGGCGCGGCGGTGCTGGTGGACCTGGAAGAGGGCCCGGTGCCGCTCACCGCGGGTTATGCGTGCGCGTTGACGCGAGAGGCGGCGTTGCTGAAGGCCTTGCTGGAGGCGGCGCAGTCGCGGCTGACGGACATCCACGGCGCTCGCGAGGACGTGGCCGCCGCGGACCGGGAGGCGGCGCGAGGCTTCGCGGAGGCCTGCGCCCAGGTCCGTCCACGGCGGCGCGCCGCGGACATGCCGGACCTGGGGGCGAAGGCGAAGGGCGCCGCGGCGGGGCAGGTGCGTCAGGTGCTGGCGCAGCTCCAGCGAGCGGGCTTCACGCGGGCGGCGGCGGTGACGATGTCGTCACCGGTCGAGGGCCTTCACGTGCAGAAGGTGGTGGTGCCGGGCATGCGCATCTCGGAGCTCCTATGAAGCGGCGCGCGGACAAGCTCGTGGTGTTCCTGGGGCCCTCGCTTCCAGGGGAAGAAGCGAAGCGACTGGCGCCCTGCACGGTGCTGCCCCCCGCGCGCCAGGGTGACGTGTGGCGCGCGCTGCGGCTGCGGCCCCGGGCCATCGCCCTGGTGGATGGCGTCTTCGAGGCACAGCCCTCGGTGTGGCACCACGAGCTGCTGGCGGCGCTGGAGGCGGGCGTGGCCGTCTTCGGAGGCGGCAGCATGGGCGCCCTGCGCGCGGCGGAGCTGGCGCCGCACGGCGTGGTGGGCGTGGGGCGCATCTTCGAGTGGTACCGCGATGGCGTGGTGGTGGACGACTCGGAGGTGGCGTTGTTGCACGCGGACGGTGAGCACGGCTGGCGCCCGCTCACGGTGCCCCTGGTCAACGTCCGGCACGCGGCGGCATGCGCGGCCCAGGCCCGGGTGCTGACGCGCGATGCGGCCCGGGCGCTCGTCGACGCCGGCCAGTCCGTCTTCTACCAGGAGCGGTCGTGGGCGCGGGTGCTGGAGGCCGTGGCACCTCGCTGGTCCGCGTCCACCCGGGCCGCGTGGGATGCGTGGTTTCCGCACGGCGCGGAGGACCTGAAGCGGCAGGACGCGCTCGCGTGCCTCCGGACGGCGGCGGAGTGGGTGGCCTCGGGTGCGCCCGCGCCGCACGGCGCTCCGCGCGAGCCGTCATCCCTGGTCCGGCGTCGGCGGCTGGTGGATGACGTGACGGCGACGCAGGCGGGGCCCGTGTCCTCGGGGCAGGTGCTGGACGTCCTTCGTGAGTCTCCGAACGCGGCGGCGCTGGCCGAGGCGGGGCTGCGGCGGGCGCTGCTCGCGGGCTGGGCGCGCACCCTGGGGCTGGGCGTCTCCGATGCCGAGGTGGCTGAGGAAGAGGCCCGTTGGTGGCAGGCCCAGCGCGTGCCCGCCTCGCGCCGGGAGGCCCACCTCGCGCGCCTGGGATTGGACGCGGTGGGGCTGCGGCGGCTGTGTGGGGAACTCGCGCTGGAGCGGCTGGTCCTGGCGCATTCGGCGCGCCTGCTGCCGGACGGCCCGTCCTGGGACGAAGCGCTGGCCGCCGAGGCCCGGCTGAGCGGGGCCTGGGCGGACGCCGCCGAGGTGGTGAACCCAACGGAGGGCGTTGGGTCCTCCTGAGCAGCGGACTTACCTCGCGGGTAAGTGAAAACGTGACATCCCCGGGGAAAAGGATAGGGTCAACCCTGGAGGTTGCCCTTGTCCAGCCCCGCTCCCTGGGTGGTTACCGAGTCTTTCGCGCGAATGGCGCCGCCACGGGCCGTGTGTCCCGCGCGTGACGTCACGGGTGGGGCGGGAGGAGGGCAGTGGCCGTGGCCGTGAGGTCGCCTCCCTTCCATCCGGATCAACTCGTCCCGGGCAGCGAGGTCGGCCCCTGGCGCGTGGTGGCATCGCTGGGCTCGGGGGGCTTCGGCCGGGTCTTCCAGGTGGAGCGGGCGGGCCGTCACTACTCGCTGAAGATGGCGCTTCGCCCGGCGGGACTCCACGCGGCGGAGGAAGAGGACATCAACGGTCGGCTGGCGCACGAGGTCGCGGCGCTGCTGGCCTGCGCTCCCCATCCGAACCTCCCGGCACTGCACGCCGTGGACCGCTGGCCCGAGCCTCCCGACGGCTACCTGTACTTCGTCACCGACTACATCGATGGCGAGACGTTCCATGAGTGGCGCTGGCGGGTGAAGCCCACGGCGGCGCACCTGCTGACCGTCTTCACGGAGCTGGTGCGCGTGGTGGCGGACCTGCACCGCCGGGGTGTGCACCACCGGGACATGAAGGGCGACAACGTCCTCATCCGCCGCGAGGACGAGCGCCCCATCCTCATCGACCTGGGCACGGTGCGGCTGCCCGGGGCCACGACGCTGACGGTGGGCGTGGCGCCCGCCGCGCCTCACCTGCTGCCGCCCGAATGCGTCGCCTTCCTGCGTGAGGGCACCTGGCAGCAGGGGGCCAACTTCGACGCGGGTGTTCCCGGGGACCTCTACGCGCTGGGCGCGTTGCTGTACGAGGCGCTCACGGATGGCTACGCGTTCGACCCGAAGCTTCCGTATGACCGCCTGCTGCCGGCCATCGAAACGGTGACGCCGCGCGCGCCCCACGTCGTCAACCCGAAGGTGCCGCGCGCCCTGGGCGACATCGCCCTGCGGCTGCTCGCGAAGCGCCCCGAGGACCGCTACGCCAACACGGAGGCCCTGCTTCAGGCCCTCTGGGACGTGGCCAAGGAGAAGCGGCAGCCCGCATGGAAGGTGTCGTTGGACCGTCCGCCCGAGGGCGCCGACGCGGAGGCGCCGCGGGTGCGCATGGTGCCCGACGCCTCCACGTCCTCGCGGCCCGTCCGTTCTCGGGAGTCGTCCGAGGTCGCTGCGGTGCTGCCCCTCAATCCGGAGCCCCGGGATGCGCCCGCGGCGGATGCGAATGCGCCCGTCACTTCCTCCGAGCCACCCGGAGTGCCCGAGGTCGAGGCGCCCGCCGTGCCCGCACCGGCGGCGCCCGTGGCGGAGACGCCCGCGCCGCCAGCACCGCGTTCGAGGCGCCGAGCCGTCATGGGGTGGGGAGTGGCCGCCTTGCTGGGCGTGGGGTTGGTGGTGTTCGGGGTGAGCCGCCTCGCGATGCCCATCGCGGGAGCCCCGGTTCCTGCCCCGCCTGTTCCCATTGAGAAAGGAAGTCACGCAGTGACGAGTCGTTCTTCGAATCCCTCCGAGATGCCCCTCCTAGAGGCGGTGCCGTCCTCTCCGGACGCGGGCGCGGTCCACGACACGGACGCGCAGGACGAAGTGTCCGCGCAGGTGGCTTCCTCCGACGCGGAGGGGGAAGCAGCCCACGCGTCACCGTTGAAGAAGCGCCCGTCGCCAGGAAGCGCGCTGGGCAAGGCCGCCGCCGTGGCCTGCCTCTCGGCCGCGTGCGCCAGCGGGCCCCAGGTGCGGGACATGCCGCCTCGCATCCAGTGCCCGACGGAGGTGTTGGACTCCATGGCGAAGCTGGGCTTCCACCCGCCCAAGATGATTGGCAACGACTTGACGCTCTCCATGACGCCCAAGGTTTCCGTGCGTCCGGTGCCCGTGCCGCCAGACGGGGAGCCCATCACCCTCTATGCCATCGACGAGGTCCGGAGCGCTTGGAGCGGCCGCCTCCCGAAGGGGAGCCGCTTCTATGGGACGGTGTACCACGGGAAGACGGCCATCTACGGGTGGTTCACGGAGGTGGAGTACCCGGACGGCCGGCGCATCCCCATTTGCGCCAACATCGTGGACAGCGCCGCCCGGGAAGCCGTGGGGATGGAGTATGACCCTTCCAGCACTCCCGGCAGACCGATGATGTTTCCGGGCGTCAACCTGGCGATCTCCCAGGTTCTTGGAGAAATGGGGCACCGCAGGTAGCCCTCCTCCTGTCATGGTGTGGAGGCGTCCTTGCTGGAGGTTGCTCGGCCTTGACTGGTTCGCCCACTTTCATCGTGCTCGCGTGGGGCTTGTTGTGGGCCACCCTGGCGGAGTCCGCGGCGGTGGAAGTGCCTGCGGGTGCCGCCGTGGTGCGGCGAATCGACGTGCAGGCGGGAGGTCTGGCCACGCCGCCGGAGGTCCGTATCAGCCCCGGTCTGTCCACGACCTTGTTCTTCGATGCGCGCATCCGTCCGGAGCAACTGGCGCTCGAAGGCCGTGAGCGGTTCCAGCGCTTCGGCGTGACGGAGGACCACCTCGTGCTGGTGCCCTCGCCCACGTTCCGGGAGGGGGAGCGGCTGCGGCTGGAGGTCCGGTTCCATGATGGCGCCGTGCCGGATCGGGCCGTGTTGGACCTCGTCGTGGATGCCACGCGGCCGGAGCGCCAGGTGGAGATCTACCGCCATGCCCGGTCCGCCGCGTCCTACCGGCAGGAGGTGGAGGAGCTCCGTGCGGGGATGCTCCGGCTGGAGCGCCAGGTGCAGCAGCTCCAGCGCTCCCGCACGGGAGGGGAGTACACGCGCGAGTCCCTGGTGGCGGACATCCGCGACGAGAGCACCGTCATGTTCAGGCGCTGGGCGCCCCGGAAGGTGACGGGTGACTTCGTCGTCCGCCGCGCGAGCCTCGTCCGTCTGTCCCCCGGGTGGGCCGCGCTGCGGCTTTCATTGTTTCCCTCGGAGGCGGGGAGGGGATGGATCGCGGCCGGCGCGGCGCTCACCGACGCCCAGGGCAACCGGATGCGGACGCTCCCTCCCTGGCAGGAAGGACCCTTGGACGCCGCGGGCGGCTCGCCCATCATCATCGTCCTGGAGGAGCCGGAGGCCGCGGACGCCGGCCGGTACACGCTCGAGCTGTGGGATGAGGGCCGCAAGCGGACCTTGAAGTTGGAGGGTTTCCAGGCGCGGTGAGCGCGCCACTTGAGCCTCGCGCCCCGCCGTGTAGGGTGCCGCTCAGGCCGATGACCTCCATTCCCCCGCCCGAGTCCCTTCGCTGCATCAACGCCGATTCCCGCGAGCCGGCGGGCTACCGCGCGGCGTTGGGCGACACCCGCGCCGCGTTGCTCCACACGGACCCGCCGTATTGCCTGCTCACCCGGCGGCGCAAGGGCGGGGACCTGCGAGACACGCGCGCGCACAAGAAGATCGACCAGAACCCCATCGTCCGCTTCGAGACGGTGCGCGACTACCGCGCCTTCTCCGAGGCCTGGCTGTCGCGCGCCACCGCGCACCTGACGCCGGACGCGCCGCTCATCATCTGGACGAACCTGCTGGGCAAGGAGCCCATCCTCACCGCCGCGCGCGGGCTGGGGTACCCGCACCTGCGCGGCGAGTACGTCTGGGGCAAGCGCACCACCGACAAGAACGCCAACGAGCAGACGCTGCGCGTCTACGAAGTCGCGCTCGTGATTGCCCGCACGCCCGCGCCGCCGCTGGCGCCAGGAGATTTGCCCACCGTCTGGGCCGTGGTCGGCGGCTATGACGATGAAGGCGAAGCGAAGCGTTGGGGCGGCCACCCGCACCACAAGCCCTTCTCCGTCCTGGAGCCGCTGGTGCGCACGTACAGCCGCCCAGGGGACACGGTGCTGGACCCCTTCGCGGGCAGTGGCTCCATGCCGTCGGCGGCGCTGCGGCTGGGCCGGCGGCCCGCGTGCCTGGAAATCGAGCCGGAGTGGGCCGAGCGCGTCACCCACCGCCTGCGCGAGACGGCCCGCGAGGAAGCTCAGCGCGCCAGCGCCCGGTAGAGGCGCGTGTCCGCCCACGCGGGGATGTCGGTGGGACGGTGGCCCCACCAGTTCATCACCAGCGTGCGGCGCTGCCGGGACCTTCCGGGCAGCTTCCCGTCGGGAATCTGGTTGTCCGCGTCCAGCACGCCGTGGGTGAGCGTGCCGTCGAACACCACCAGCCGGTTGGGCCGGGGCGTCACCAGGTCGGCGGTGTCCAGCCGCGTGGGAGCCAGGGACGGATTGGCCGGGTCTGGCAGCTCGGGCGTCACCACCAGCGCGCCGCCGCGCACCCGGTTGAGGAACAGCACGGAGGAGATGCGCGGGTGCACCAACTCGCCGGTGCGCAGCGCCAGCTTCTCGTCGCGGTCCTGGTGGAAGTCCACGCGCACGTCCGTCGGGTACATGCGCGACAGCCACCACTCCACGCCGGCCACGCGGCGCTTGCCGGCGATGTGCGGGCGCAGCGTGAGGATGATGTCCTCCACCACGTTGGCCGCGGGGCCGAAGTCGTACCAGAAGGTCGTCTGGTAGGTCTGACGCAGGCGCTCCGTGCCCACGGCGCCCAAGCGTCGCAGCAGGCGGCGGAAGAGCAGGGGGGGCACGGCGTTCTCTGTGAGTCGAACGAGGGTTTCCACGAGGAGGACAGCATGCCATCTTCGCCTACCGCCCGGTGGCGCGGACCATTCTCCTCCGGCGAGGAGGGCTCGGAGATTCGATGAAAGCGCACCAGAAGATGCTCGTCGGCATTGCCTCCGGCGCGGTGGCGGGCCTTGTCGCCAACCTCGTCGCGGGCGGGGCTCCCTGGCTGGCCTTCGTCGTGGACAATGTGGCCTCACCGGTGGGGCAGATCTTCATCCGCCTGCTGCTGATGCTCGTGGTGCCGCTGCTGTTCTCCGCCATCGTCGTGGCCGTGGCGGAGCTGGACCTCAAGCAGGTGGGGCGGCTGGGGGCTCGCACGCTGGGCTACACCGTCGTCCTGTCCTCCATCTCCGTCCTCATCGGGCTGGTGCTGGTCAACACGCTGGAGCCCGGCGCGGGCCTCAGTGACGAGGCCCGGGCGTTGGCCCAGGGCGGGATGACCATCCAGGCGGCCGCCGCGCCGGGAGCGTCCTCGTTCGGCGCGGTGCTCGTCTCCATGGTGCCCACCAACCCCCTCAAGGCCGCGGCGGATGGGGATTTCATCGGCCTCATCGTCTTCTCGCTCATCTTCGGCATGGGCGTGGCGCTCACGCCGAGCGAGCCTGTCCAGCGCCTGCGCGAGTCCATCCAAGGCCTCTATGACGTGATGATGAAGCTTATCGACGGTGTGCTGAGCTTGGCGCCCTTCGGTGTGGCCGCGCTGCTGTTCGCCATGACGGCGCGGCTGGGCTTCGGCATCTTCGTGCAGCTCGCCTCCTACATGGGCACGGTGTTGCTGGCGCTGGGCCTGCACATGTTCGTCGTCTACTCGCTGTCGGTGCGCTTCCTGGGCGGGCGCAGCCCCATCGAGTTCTTCCGCAGCAGCCGGCTGGCCATCGTCACCGCCTTCTCCACGTCGTCATCCAGCGCCACGCTGCCCACCGCGCTCAAGGTGGCGGAGGAGAACCTCAAGCTGCCGCGCAGCGTGTCGCGCTTCGTGCTCACCGCCGGCTCGGCCATGAACCAGAACGGCACCGCGCTCTTCGAAGGCGTCACGGTGCTCTTCCTCGCCCAGGTCTACGGCGTGCCGCTCAGCCTGTCCGACCAGGCGCTCATCATGTTCATCTGCATCCTGGCGGGCATCGGCACCGCGGGCGTGCCGGCGGGCTCCATTCCCGTCATCGCGATGATTCTGGGCATGTTCAAGATTCCGGTGGAGGGCCTGGGGCTCATCCTGGGCGTGGACCGCTTCCTGGACATGTGCCGCACCACGCTCAACGTCACCGGCGACCTGGCCGCCGCCGTCTACGTGGCGCGCGGGGAGACGGCCGACAGCCCGGCCGAAGAGGGAGCCGTGGACCCCTCTGCTTCCTGACGCCGGGCATTTCCCGCCGCACCTTCCCCACAGCAAACGCAGTCCCACCGCAGTCATCGGCAAGGAGCCCCGCATGAGGGTCGCCAAGGATTCCGTCGTCTCGCTCGAATACCGGCTGCACCTGGGAGACGGCCAGGTCATCGACCAGAGCGCGCCCGACCAGCCGCTCTCCTACCTGCACGGGCACCGGCAGATCGTCCCGGGGCTCGAAGGGGCCCTGGAGGGCATGAGCTTCGGCGAGAGCAAGCAGGTGGTGGTGGCGCCCGGCCAGGGCTACGGCGAGCACGACCCGGCGGGCGTGCGCACCGTGCCTCGCAGCATGCTGCCGCCCGGCTTCTCGCCGCAGGCCGGCCAGTCGCTGATGGCGCAGACGGACCAGGGCGACATCCCGCTGCGCATCCAGGAAGTGCGCGATGACGGCGTCGTGGTGGACCTCAACCACCCGCTGGCCGGCAAGACGCTGCACTTCGACGTCACCGTGAAGGGCGTGCGTGCCGCCACGCAGGAAGAGCTCTCCCACGGCCACGTCCACGGGCCGGGCGGGCATGACCACGGCTGACGCTGCCTCCTGACGCGGCGCGGCCAGCCTCCCGGGTTGGCCCGCCCCGTCAAAAGCGGTGCTCGCCGGGGGGCGTGGGGGTGAACTATCTTCGCCGCCCCCATGAGCCAGTCCCCCTCTCAGACGCCCAGTCCCAGCGGCCTCCGCATCCAACCGTCCGACTCGCCGGGTGACGCGGGCGCCTCCGCGGCCCAGGACCCGGAACGTTACTGGCTGGAGCACGTCTACCAGGGTGGGGTGCGTCAGCTCACGGTGCGCGCCGTCATCGCCGGCATGGTGATTGGCGCGGTGATGTGCCTGTCCAACCTGTACGTCATCCTCAAGACGGGCTGGAGCCTGGGCGTCACCATCACCGCCTGCATCCTGGCCTTCGCGGTGTTCGGCACGCTGCGCTCGATTCGGGTGCTGAAGGCGGAGTTCACCGACCTGGAGAACAACGCCATGGGCTCGGTGGCGTCGGCCGCCGGCTACATGACGGGCGGTGGCAACATGGCCGCGGTGCCCGCGCTGCTGATGCTGACGGGCACGCTGCCGTCCTCGGGCTGGCTGATGGTGTGGTTCGCCGTCATCTCCGCGCTGGGCGTCTTCGCGGCCATCCCCATCAAGCGTCAGCTCATCAACGTGGAGGCGCTGCCGTTCCCCACGGGCACGGCCACCGCGGAGACCATCCGTGCGCTGCACGGCCATGGCGAGGTGGCCCGCCGCAAGTCGCGGCTCCTGGGCATCGCGGGCGGCATCGGCGCGCTCGTGGTGGCGCTGCGGGACGCGCGCTTCACGTGGCTGACCAACATCCCGGAGAAGGTGAGCCTGCCCTTCACGATGCTGGGCAAGAAGGCGTCGGCATGGTCGCTGTCCTTCGAGTTCAGCCTGCTGCTGGTGGGCGCGGGCGCGCTGGTGAGCTTCCGCACGGGCTGGTCCATGTTGCTGGGCGCCGTGCTCACCTACGGCTTCCTCGCGCCGGCCATGGTGAGCCAAGGCGCCATCGGTGAGGTGACCTACCGCTCCATCAACAGTTGGATGGTGTGGACAGGCTCGGCGGTGCTGGTGTCCTCGGGCCTGCTCTCCTTCGCCTTCCAGTGGCGCAGCGTGGCGCGCTCCTTCAAGTCGCTGTCCGGCCTGTTCAAGGGAAAGAACGCGAAGGAGGAGGAGGCCGACCCGCTGGCCGGCATCGAGTGCCCGCCCGCGTGGTTCCCCCTGGGCTTCGCGATTCTCGGCCCGGTGGCCGTGTTCCTCATGGCCTACCTGTTCCAGATTCCGTGGTGGGCGGGCGTGCTGGCCATGCCGCTGGCCGTCGTCATGGGCGTCATCGCCAGCCGGGTGACGGGCGAGACGGACACCACGCCCACCAAGGCGCTGGGCCCCGTCACGCAGCTCATCTTCGGCGGCCTGGCGCCGGGCAACATCCCCGCCAACGTCATGAGCGCCAACGCGACGGGCGGCGTGGGGCTCCACTCGGCGGACCTGCTGACGGACCTCAAGTCCGGGTGGCTGCTGGGCGCCAATCCGCGCCAGCAGTTCGTCGCGCAGCTCTTCGGCGTGGTGGCCGGCGCGGCCGTGGTGGTGCCCGTGTTCAAGATTCTGGTGCCAGACGCCAGCATGCTGGGCACGGAGGAGTTCCCCGCGCCCGCCTCCATGGTGTGGGCCGGCGTGTCGAAGCTGCTCGCCACGGGCGTGGCCGCGCTGCCGGGCTCGGCGCGCATGGGCGCGCTGTGCGGCGCGGCGCTGGGCATCTTCCTGGTGCTGCTGGATCGCTGGGCCCCGGCGAAGGCCAAGGCCTACGTGCCGTCCCCCGCGGGCTTCGGGCTGGCCATCGTGATTCCGGGCTCCAGCTCCATCGCCTTCTTCCTGGGCTCGGCCATTGCCGCGCTGCTGCGCCGCACGAAGCCGAAGCTGGCGGAGGACATGGTGCTGCCGGTGTCCTCCGGCTTCATCGCCGGGGAGAGCCTGCTGGGCATCGGCATCGCGATGGCGAAGGCCTTCGGCGTGATGCCCAAGTAGGCGGCCGCGGGGCGGGGCGCCTCAGTCCACCCGGAAGGTGGAGAACGAGGCGCCCGCCACGAAGCGGAAGGTGGGCGTGTCCATGCCGGCGCCCACGCCCGGCCCGCCCAGGACGTAGAGGTCCAGCCAGGACAGCGCGTGCTTGCGGATGGCCACCAGCAACTCGCCGCCCGGACGGCCCCCTTGCAGCGGCAGCCCCGCCACCAGGCTCACCTCGCCGCGCGTGCTCTCCCCGGCCCGCGACGTCACCGTGGCGCCCAGCCGCAGCTCGCTGCCGATGACGTCCTGGGAGAATCCGGACACGCTGGCGAGCTCGTGCTTCTTGCGCACCAGCACGCCGGCCTCACCGCCCACCTGCCACGTCTCCGCCAGGAAACCGACCTGCAGGCGGGGGTGCACCGCGTAGTCGTCCCGGGCCAGCAGCGCCGTGCTGCCCACCGGGAGCGCGGCCGACACGTCCGCCGCCAGCTGGAAGCCAAAGTCCTGACGCTTCAGGGCCGCGCGCAGGCCCAGCCACGGCGTTCCCATTCCCGAGCCTTCCGGGGCGTTGAAGTCCCGGAAGCGCGTGCCCCCCTGGCTGACGATGAAGGGCACCTCCGCGGCGACCTGGAGCCACGGCAGCACGCCGTAGGCGGCCGTCAGGTCCATGGTGAAGCGGTCCTCCACCAGGCCACGGCCGCTACCTGGCTCCCAGCGACGTTGGAAGGTGAAGGGGAGCTGCTCGTAGTGCCCCTGGACCGACATCCGCAGCGCGCCCTGGGGCAGCGTGCGGCCCGTGCCCACCATCAGCGAGCCCAGCGCCGCCGGGTCCAATTCCAGGCGCTGGAGGTTGAAGGAGGGGAGCGACCGGCCCTGGGCCCGCGCTTCAGCGGGGCCAACGAACAGGGCCAATGAAGACAACACAGAGACAAGCGCAAGCGCAGGCCGGGACGGCAAGACGCGCCTCCAATGAAACACGACGTGAATGCGACGGCCCGAAGTCCCGAACGAGTCGCACGACACGCCAGTCCCGTGCAAGGGCGGCACTCCTACCCTTGCGGCCAGCAAGTATTGGGGTTCCAAACAACTTGCCGGCTTGACGGGCAAGCCGTCCGGATTCTTCCCGTGTTTCCGTGAAGTCTCATTCCCAGACATGGCTGGGAATGGACAGACGCGCGCGGCGCCTACGCGCTGGCGGCGGCCAGGTCCTGCAGCTCCTGCCAGCGCGTGTACAGCCGGTCCACCTCGGCGACGGCGGCGTCCAGCTCCTTCTGCACCTCCGCCACCTTGGGGCCGTTGCTGTACACGGCGGGGTCGGCGAGCTGGGCCTCCAGGCCGGCCTTGCGCGACTCGGCGGCCTCGATGGTGGCTTCCATGCCGTCCAGCTCGCGCTGGTCCTTGTAGGAGAGTTTCCCGGGCTTGCGCGCGGCCTTGGCGGGCGCGGGCTCATCCTGCTTGGGGCCCGGCTTCGGGGGGGCGGGGGCCGCGGCCTTCGCGTCCGCCTGCTCCTTCAGCCGCCGGTACATGGCGTAGTTGCCCTCGTAGCGGGTGACGCGGCCTTCGCCTTCGAAGGTGAGGATGCTGGTGGCCACCTTGTCCAGGAAGTACCGGTCGTGCGTGACGAGCAGGGTGCTGCCTCCGAAGTCCAGGAGCAGCCGCTCCAGGATGTTGAGGGTGACGATGTCCAGGTCGTTGGTGGGCTCGTCCAGCACCAGCACGTTGGCGCCCTCCAGGAACAGGCGCGCCAGCAGCAGCCGGTTGCGCTCACCGCCCGACAGCGCCTTCACCTTCATGCGCTGCATGGGCACGGGGAAGAGCAGGTCGTCCAGGTAGTCGCGCAGGGCAATCTTCTGGTCGCCCAGCTCCACCCAGTCCTCGCCCTGCGAGGCCGCTTCGTACACGGTGGCCTCCAGGTCGAGCTGCGCCCGGCTCTGGTCGTAGTACGCCACCTTCGTGTTCTTCCCGATGACGAGCTTGCCGCCGTCGGGCTCCACCTCGCCCAACAGCACGCGCAGGAAGGTCGTCTTGCCCACGCCGTTGGGGCCCACCAGGCCCACGCGCTCGCCGCGCTGGAGGCGGAAGTTCACACCGTCCAGCACCTTGCGGTCGCCGAAGGCCTTGTTCACGCCCTCGGCCTCGATGACGGTGTGGCCCAGCCGGGGCGCCGCCGCCACGCGCAGCTCCGCCACCTTGGGGCGCTCGAAGCCCTTCTCCGCCATCAGCTTCTGCGCGCGCTCGATGCGGGCCTTGCTCTTGGTGCGGCGGGCCTCCGGGCCCTTGCGCAGCCAGGCCACTTCCTGGGCAATCCAGCGCTCGCGCTTGTGCTGCGCCAGTGCGGCGTTCTCCTGCGCCACCAGCTTCTGCTCCACGTAGGCCTGGTAGTTGCCGGGGTAGGACGTGACGCCCGCGCCGGGCTGGATTTCGACGATGCGGTCCACCAGCCCGTCCAGGAAGTACCGGTCGTGCGTGACGAGCAGCAGCGCCCCGGGCAGCTTGTCCAGCTCCTCCTCCAGCCAGTCCACCGTGTCCGCATCCAGGTGGTTGGTGGGCTCGTCCAACAACAGCAGGTCCGGCCGCGTCAGCAGGGCCCGGGCGATGGCCACGCGCTTGCGCAGGCCGCCGGACAGCTGCGCCACGGGCCGGTCCCAGTCCTTCACGCCCAGCCTGTCCAGCAGCGTCTTCGCGTGGTGCTCGGTGTCCCAGCCGCCCATCTGCTCGATGCGGTCGCTGAGCGCGGAGAACTGCGTCATCAGCTTCTCCTGCTCTTCCGCCGGGGCGGACTCCATCCGCTTCGCCAGCTCCGCGTGGGCGGCCAGCGCCTCCTTCAGCGGCCCCTGGGACACGGACAGCTCGGAGGCCACCGTGGCGCCTTCGGGGAACTCCGGCTCCTGGGGCAGGTAGGTGACGCGGGCGCCGCGGCGCAGCTGGAGCTCGCCCGTGTCGGCGCGGGCGGCCCCGGCCAATATCTTCATCAGCGACGACTTGCCGGAGCCGTTGACGCCCACCAGGCCCACCCGTTCCCCCTCCTCGATGGTGAAGGTGAGGTCCTGGAAGACGGTGCGGCTTCCGAAGCTGAGCTGGACGTTGGCGGCGCGGAGCAGCGTCACGGTATCGGACTCCTGAAAAGGCGAAAGGCGCCCCTCGTTGAAGAGGGACGCCTTCCTTACCGCCAGAGTGCGGCGGATGCGCGGACTACTTGCGCGCGGCCTGCTCGGCGGCCAGCTTCTCCTTGTACGCCGCCATCAGGGCCTCGGACTCGTTGCGGGGCACCGGCGTGTAGCGGGAGAACTCCATCGTGTACTCGCCCTTGCCCTGGGTGGCGGAGCGCAGGTCCGTGGAGTAGCCGAACATGGTGTTCAGCGGCACCTCGGCCACCGCCGTGACGTAGCCCTCGGCCGTCTCGGTGGAGAGGATGGTGCCACGGCGCTGGTTCAGCTGACCCACGACGGAGCCCTGGAAGTCCTCGGGGGCCTGGACCTCCACCTTCATCATCGGCTCGAGGATGATGGGCTTGGCGGCGGCATATCCCTCACGGAAGCCCATGATGGCGGCCGTCTTGAACGCCATTTCGGACGAGTCCACCGCGTGGAAGGCGCCGTCGTTGATGACCACGCGCACACCCACCACGGGGAAGCCGATGAGGCTGCCCTTCTTCACGGCCTCGATGAAGCCCTTGTCGCAGGCCGGGATGAACTCGCGGGGGATGGAGCCGCCCACGATGTCGTCCACGAACTCGTACTGCTGCACCGCGTCCGAGGGCAGCGGCTCGATGTAGCCGCACACGCGGGCGAACTGGCCGGAGCCACCCGTCTGCTTCTTGTGCGTGTACGCGAACTCGCCCTTCTGGCTGATGGTCTCCCGGTACGCCACCTGCGGCTTGCCGGCCTGGACCTCGCAGTTGTACTCGCGCTTCATGCGCTCGATGTAGATCTCCAGGTGGAGCTCACCCATGCCGCGGATGATGGTCTGCCCGGACTCCTCATCGCGGTGCACGCGGAAGGTGGGGTCCTCCTTGGTGAAGCGGTTGAGCGCCTTGGAGAAGTTGGCCAGCGCGGAGCGGTCCTTGGGGGCCACGGCGAGCGAAATCACGGCGTCCGGGACGTGCATGGACGTCATCGTGTAGTTCACCACGCCATCGGTGAACGTGTCGCCGGACGCGCACTCGATGCCGAACAGCGCAACGATGTCACCCGCGGTGGCCTCGTTGATGTCGTTCATCTGGCTCGAGTGCATGCGGACGATGCGCGGAACCTTGACCTTCTTCTGGTTCGACTGGTTGATGATGAAGTCGCCCTTCGTCACCCGGCCCTGGTAGACGCGCATGTACGTCAGCTGCCCGTAGCGGCCGTCCTCGAGCTTGAACGCGAGGCCAACGAAGGGCTTCTCCGGGTCAGAGTCGAGGATGACCTTCGCCTCGTTGTTCTTCTGGTCCAGCGCCTCGTTCGTCGCCTCTTTGGGGTTGGGCAGGAACGCGCAGACGGCGTTCAGGAGCAGCTGCACGCCCTTGTTCTTGTACGCGGAGCCGCACATGACCGGCGTCATCTTCAGGCCGATGGTGGCCCGGCGGACGGCGGCGATCAGCGCCTCGTTGGAGATGGGCTGGTCGGCGAGGAACAGCTCGCCGAGCTGGTCGTCGACCTCGGCCACGCCTTCAATCATCTGCTGGCGGCGCGTCTTGGCCTCCTCGAGCAGCTCCGCCGGGATCTCCTCTTCCCGGATGTTCTCGCCGCTCTCACCATCGAAGTAGTACGCCTTCATTTCGATGAGGTTGATGAGACCCTTGAGGCGGTCCTCGGCGCCGATGGGCATCTGCATCTGCACCGGGTGGTGGTTCAGCTTCTCCTTCAGCTGAGCGGCCACGCGGTCATAGTTCGCGCCGGAGCGGTCCATCTTGTTGACGAACGCGATGCGCGGGACGCGGTAGCGCTTCATCTGGCGGTCCACGGTGATGGACTGGGACTGCACGCCAGCGACCGAGCAGAGGACCAGGATGGCGCCGTCGAGCACGCGGAGCGAGCGCTCCACCTCGATGGTGAAGTCGACGTGTCCCGGGGTGTCGATGAGGTTGATGTTGTACTCGCCCCACATCGCGAACGTGGCGGCGGACTGGATCGTGATGCCCTTCTCACGCTCCAGGTCCATGTTGTCCATGATCGCGCCCACGCCGTCCTTGCCGCGGACCTCGTGGATCTCGTGAATCCGACCCGTGTAGAACAGGATGCGCTCAGAGAGCGTCGTCTTGCCCGAGTCGATGTGAGCGGAGATACCGATATTTCGAATCTTCTCGATGGGTGCGTTGGCGGCCACGATCCGGTCCTTCTTCTCTTGAAAGTGCCTGACGGAACAGAGCAGGCGGGGCCTCTACTTCCCACAGGACGTAGTTTCCAGCCAAATCCGCATGGAAATTGACCCACCTGGGCCTACCTCCACCCACTCAATGCCGTTTTCAGTTGGGGTTTCTTAACGATGAGCGCGACAAAAAACTTCTCCCTCGCCCGAGCCTGGCTGGACGCTTTCAACGCCTATGACGTGGACGCGCTGGTGGCGCTCTATGCCGAGGACGCCACCCATACGTCCCCCAAAATCCGGGTGCTGCACCCGGAGACAGGCGGGCGGCTGGTGGGGCGGCAGGCCTTGTCCGCATGGTGGAAGGCGGCCAACGCCCGGCTGCCGGGGCTGCGGTATGAGCTGGTGGCCCTCACCACGGACGAGGAGCGGGTGTTCATGGAGTACCTGCGCCATGCGCCGGGGGAGGCCCCCATGCCGGTGGCGGAGGTCTTTGAGGTGCGCGACGGCCGGATTGTCGCCTCGCGGGTGTACCACGGCTGAAGTCCCCCACCTTCCGTGAAGTGGGCTAGCGTGGCCGCCAATGGCGAAGAACTCGAACCCCAGCGCCTTCGACAGGGACTTCGGTTACCTGATGCCGTTCCTGGACCGCGTAGCGGCGGCCGCCTCTGACCTGGAGGATGCGTCCGCGCGCGCGGAGCTCACCCGGCTGATGGTGGAGGAGAAGGCGCGCTGGCAGCGCATCCAGGAGCTGCTCGGAGGGGCGGCGGGCCGCGGCGCCGCGGCGCCCACGCCGGCCCGGGAAGCGCCCGCAGAGGCACCCCGGCTGGCGCGGGGCTCGGCGGACGAGCTGCACGAAGCGGCCCCTCTCGCCACGGGCCTCACGGTGGGCAGCCTCAGGGGCAGCCGCTGAGCTGGTCCAACGCGTCGAAGGTGGCCGCCTTGTAGGCCTCCGACAGCGTCGGGTAGTTGAAGCACGTCTCCACGAAGAGCCGGGCAGTGGAGCCGGTGAGCAGGGCGGTGAGGCCCACGTGCACCAGCTCGGAGGCCTGGGGCCCCATGACGTGCACGCCCAGCAGCTTGAGGCTCTCCCGGTGGAAGAGCAGCTTCAGCAGGCCGTGCGTGTCTCCCAGAATCTGTCCGCGCGGGTTGGTGGCGAAGGCGGCGCGGCCGGCCACGTAGGGCACGTTCAGCTTGCGCAGGGCCTCCTCCGTCTCTCCGGCCATCGACACTTCGGGGATGGTGTAGATGCCGTAGGGCAGCACCGGGGCCATGGTGCGCACACCGCCCAGGTCGAACGCGTGCTCCACGGCGATGCGCGCCTGGTCCATGGACGTGGAGGCCAGCGCCGGGAAGCCGATGACGTCCCCCACGGCATAGATATGGGGCAGGGCCGTCTGGTAGGTGGGGCCCACCTCCACCTGGCCGCGCGGGCCCACCTTTACGCCCAGGGCCTCCAGCCCCAGGCCCGCCGTGTTGGCGGTGCGGCCGGAGGCGACCAGGACCTGGTCCGTCTCCAGCACGGCGCCGGAGGAGAGCCGCATCCGGATGGGGGTGTCCTCGTCCTGTGGCGCGTCCACCTGCTCCACCACCTGCCCGAAGCGCAGCTGGATGCCGAGCGCCTCCATGCGCTGGCCCAGCAGCGCGGAGAACTCGTCGTCCAGGAAGGGCAGCAGCTCCTCGCGCGTCTCCACCAGCGTCACCGGGATGCCCATGGCGGCGAACATGCAGGCGTACTCACAGCCGATGACGCCGGCGCCCACCACCACCAGCGAGCGCGGCAGCCTTTCGAGCTCCAACACCTCGTCCGAGTCGTGGATGCGCGGGTCCTCGAAGGGGTACAGCGGCGGCCGGTACGGCGACGAGCCGGTGGCCACCAGGATGGTGGCGCCGGTGAGGCGCCGCTCCGGGGAGTCCTGACGCCGCACGACGACGGTGTTCGCGTCCACGAGCGCGCCGGTGCCCTGGATGATTTCCACCTTGTGGCGCTGGAGGTTGCGGGCAATGCGCTCGCGCTCGATGTCCTTCACCCGCCGTTCGCGGAAGAGGAAGTCGGACACCGTGGCCTCGTGCTGCAGCGTCGTCTCCACGCTGTACAGCCCCCGGGCCCGGAAGCCGGACAGGTGCAGCGCCGTCTCGCGCAGCGTCTTGGAGGGAAGGGTGCCTGTGTTCGCCGCGGTACCCCCCAGCACGGGCTCCCGCTCCACCACCGCCACGCGTTTGCCCGCCAGCGCCGCTTGTACCGCGCCCCACTCACCCGCCGGGCCGGAGCCAATCACCACCAGGTCGAAGTCCGCCATGGGCGCGAAGGTACGCGACCCCGCCGGTCGTTTGAAGGCAATCCCCCGTGCCGCCGGGGCGGATGCCGCGCCGCCGTTCCGTGCCGTGTTGCGTCCGGCGCGACGCAGCCCACGTTCCTGAAGGACGCAGCCTGAAACATGTCACGCGTGTGTCCGCACGGGATTCCTGCGGGATGTGCTGCGGCACGTCCCTGGCCCTGATGTTGCTAGGCCCCGCCGTGATTCGCCAGGCCGCTTCGGCGGACCTGGCCCCGGTCGTCGTCGGTCTCACGGCTCGGAGTCACGTTTTGAATCATGGCGACTGAGACGCCACGTCGGACGTGGGCGCGACGATGCGGGCTTTGCCAGGCGGCAGTCTCCTGACTGCCGCCTCATTCTTGGAAGGAACGATGGGAGACGCGCTCTTTGGTTACGACATGGTCCTGCAGGTCACCCAGAATGAAATCAACTCGCAGTTCTCCAGGTTGATGCAACAGGGGTACATCCGCTCCCTGCTGAAGACGAACGGGCTGGCCACCGCTGGCGGTGCCTTTGGCGGCGGCGCGATGACCTTGACCTCCTACCTGAGGGGCTACATCGCGGCGCCCAGCGTGGCGCAGCCGATGGTCATCCTGGCCTCTGGTGACAACCCCCAGCAGTGCCTGTTTCAGTTCGCCCTGCAAAGCCAGCCGCTCACGCAGACGGTCATGGAGCAACTCGGTTTCACCCAGGCCCAGGTGGACGCCGCGTTCGCTTCCCCTCAGCCAGGCCCCGATAACTCGCAGTACGGGCTGCTGGTGAATCATGAGGACATCGCATTCGGGAGCAACGGCGAGGCCCAGACGCTGCCGAATCAGACAGTCTATTACTGGCTGAAGCGGACGTCGGTCACGGTGGGCACCACCACGACCTATTCGAACTACCTGGTGCCGGGGTTGTTCTACATGTCGGGAGGCCTCTACCCCACCCTGGTGGACCTGTCTGGCCTGCCGCTGCGCTTCACGGTGAACCTGGATTCCATCCCCACCACGCCGCAAGGCATCGCCGAACTGGTCGACAAAGGAATCATGCCGCCGCAGGTGTTGGACACCATCAACGGCAGCGGCTTCAACAGCGCGTATTTCTCCTTGAAGCAGTTGTTCCTGAACTTCGACACCACCGACTTCACGCAGTGGAGCACGACCGCGCCGCCTACCAGCACCGCGGTGACGGGGGCGTCGATCGACACCGCCAGCAACACGTTCTCCGTCTCCACCACCACCCTGGCGCAACTGGTAGGGGACCCGGGTTTCCTCACCGAGGTGAGTGTCGCGCTGCAATACGCCTTCGGCGTGGGGGCGACCTACGACGGCAACCCCTCATCCACGCCGTACATCATCGGCGTCACGGTGACCTCCTCCAACCCGGCGCAGACGGATCCCGACAGCACCCCCCTCCTGGTGCCTACCTCGGTCGGCTTCTCCAGCCTCCGCAACACCGCCGACAGCGGACTGTCCGTCCTGAACTACCAGGTGATGGGCGGCGGCAACGCCAATCCCATCCAGCCGGCGCCCAGCGTGGGCACGAACTTCGTCACCTCCAACGACTATTCGGGCGAGCTGCTGTTTTCCGAGGACGTGTTCTTCAGGCCGGAGATCTTCAACCCCCTGGTGCAGGCGCTCACCTCGGTACATGCCCCTCCTGCCTCCTGGCGGCAGAACGGGATGACCTTCACCTATCAGACCTCCTATGAGTGGCTGGTCCGCAGCACGCCGCCACCGGACAACCGGGTGAAGACGGGCACCTATATGAAGGTGACGCAGAAGGAGAGCCCGAACTACACCATCGCGGTCAGCGGCAACACGGTCAACGTCTCGGGCTCGCTGTCCATCACCCAGAAGCTCGCGGCCACGCTAGAGGTACTCAGCATCGAAATCCCCCTTGTCTGGAGCGTGACCTGCCAGACCTCGTTCTCGCAGGCGCTGACGCTGGCGGTGGGCGGAAATGGCTATGACCTGGTGGTGAATCACTCTCAGGCCACTTTCAGCAAGCCGGTGAACGGCCCGCTCGAATCGAATAACTGGGAGGCGGGTCTGAGCTCCTTCGTGGTCCAGACCGCGTGGGCCATCATCGACCAGTTGTTTCCCACGTCCAAGTTGATTCAAGAGCTGAACCCGGCGCGGTACACGGTGGATGTGGTGCATGCGCAGATCAACAACACCTTCAACAAGCTCAACTCCCAGTTGAACAAGGGGCTGACGGGCGGCGCCACCGGCAACTTCATCTCACCCACGGGGGCCGTGTTTCTCCTGAACGCACCGCGCTTCAACGATGCATTGGCACTGCAAATGGACGTCACGTACGGCGTTTGACGGAGGAACCTTCACATGACCACGACACCTCGCTCGTCCACCACCAGCGTCGTCATCCCCAGCACGCTGCCGAAGAACCCGTCGCTGACTGTCAGCGCCAGCGGCTCGTTGATGAAGAATTACCTGCCAGCGCTGCCGATTGCCCCCGGCGGCCAGGTCACCGCCGCCTGCGACTCCAACGGCTACCCCATCGTTTTCTCCTTTGGAGCCGACAGCGGGGATTTCTATGCCATCGTCAACACGCGCAATGACCCCACGGGCTGGAGTCAGATTGACTTGCTGCCAGGGGTGTCCGCGCTGGGCAAGCCGGTCTATTTCGCCAGCGGGCAATTGAGCAACGGCAACCTCTGCCTGTTCCTGGCTTGCCAGGATGCTGCCTCCGGCGCGGTGAATACCTATGTGGCCGGACCGCTGTCCAACAACCTGGAGGTGACCGACCTGTCGCAGCTGGCTGCGCTGTGGACCCCCACCGGCAACCCGCTGTCTGGCTCGAGCGTGAGCCGCGCCAGCATCAGTCCGCTGGACGATGGCAAGGGCTTTGGCATCCCGATGATCGCCGTGGGCCTGGTCGCCCCCGGCGCGACGGACGTGCTCACCTACTTGATGCAGGCCACGGTCAACACCACGACCGGCGCCATCACCTGGAACTGGACCTCCTTTCCCTCGCCCACCGACGCCCGGACGGTGCTGGACTCCGCGCCCGGAGCGGTCTCCGACCTGGGGCAGGGCCTGTACATGCTGTACGCCGGCCAGGACGGCAGCACGCACCTCGTCTTCAAGACGCTGCTCAACGAGTTCGGGCGGGACTACGTGCGGGCGCTGCCCGTACCCGCGGGCCAGAACAGTCTACAGACCACCGCGGGCAGCGGCGGCACCAGCTATCTCTATGCCGGCGGCGCGGCGGGAATCGTGTTCTGGAACGCCAGTGCCCAGCTCGAATCGAACGCGCCGGGCTGGACGGCCGCACAGACTGTCGCCACGGGCGAACAGCTGCCGGGCATGGCCGCTGGTGGGCTCGTGGTCCGGCAGAGCTTCAGCAAGTCCAACGCGCTCTCCGCCTGGGCGCTCTCCGGCAGCAACCTCTACCTGCTCAGCCAGTTCGAGCATCAGGGGGCCCTGCACTGGACGACGCCGCTGGTGCTGAAGACCGGCATCTCGCGTATCGCGCCGCTCATCAATCCCGCGACCCGCGCCAACGAATTGGTGTTCCTGACCACCGACTGGGAGCGTCAGAAGGCCATTCACTATCTCTGGCAGGACCCGGCCACCACGCTCTGGCAGGAGGAGACCATCCCCCTGTACAGCAGCGACAAGGTGCAGGAGGTCAACAGCTACAGCACCAGGCTCAGTTTCCGCGTCAACGGCCAACCCCCGGCGGCGCGCCTCCCGTTGACCCTGACCAGCGCCAGCTTCCAGAGCCTGTTGATCAACGGCCTGAAATACACCGTGGACGCCGGCGCGAGCGTGGAGGTCTCGACCAACGTCACCGGTGAGCTGGACATCATCCAGCAGATCCAGGACCTGGCGGTCTCCACCTTCACGCTGACCAGCAGCGCCTTTACGGACACGCTGCGGATCAACCCCGCGAGCAACGTCTACAAGAAGCTGGCCGCCGTGCGGACCGGCGCGGACATCCCCGTGCTGCCGCCCACGCTGCCAGAAGGCGTGACGGCCGACCAGATCGCCAGTGCCATCGCCCAGATGATGGCCTTCCAGCCAGAGCAGTCCTACCCCACCGAGGTCATCAGCGTCGTGGGGCCCACGCCTCAGGCCAAGAGCGGGGCGCACATGGCGCGGCCGCCCCAGGCGTTCGCGCTGTCCTTCGGTCCGCAGGGGCTCCTCCGATACCACTCGGGCGCCGAGGCGTCCCAGTTCAAGCTGGTCGAGGACGTGGGCGAGTGGATCGTCGACGCCGTGGGCGACGTGGTGCAGTTCATCGGCAATGTGGTGGACCAGATTGGCCACATGTTGTTCGAGGTCGCGGAGACGGTGATCAAGATCACCCTCAACGTCGCAGGCCGCGTCATCAAGTTCGTCATCCAGAGCTTCGAGCAGCTCTTCGCCTTCCTGACGGTGCTGTTCAAGGCGCTGAAGGTTGGCATGGAGAAGCTGATTGGCTGGCTCGGCGAACTGTTTGGCTGGGATGACATCTGGGCCACGCACCTCGTCATCGCGAAGACGCTCACCGGCGCCCTGGAGGCGCTGTCCAAGGAGGTGCAGGAGGACTCGGCCCGGCTCAAGAAGAAGATGGCGCGCATCATTGCCGAGCAGCTGGGCTTCGCCCGCGAGAACTTCGCGAGCATGAAGGTGCCAGCGAGCGTCGCGTCCATGGTCCCCAGTGAAATGGCCGCGGCCACGCAGCAGAGTCACCCCGGCATCAACTTCGACACGCCCATCGCGAGCTGGTCCAGCTACCAGACGCAGTACAGCGGCATGCTCCTGGGCGGCGGTCCCGTGGGAGACCTGCCCGCGCCGGTGCAGAAGTTCATCGACGACGTGCTGATTCCCACCTCCTTCGTCCTCGTGAAGGCCATTGAAGAGGACTGGGAGAACCTGAAGGCCGTGTTCACCGGGGAGGGGAAGACCGTCGAGCACATCGTCACCTTCCTCCAGGGGCTGGCGAAGACCATCATCGACACGCTGGAGATACTGCTGCTGGGCTGCGTCGACTACCTGCTCGACCTCGTGCCGTGGGTGGTGAGTCTGTTGACCGAGCCGGTCAACATCCCGTTCCTCTCCGGCTTCTACACGTGGCTGACCAGCGCGCTCGGGAAGGGCGAAGCCCCGCCGGAGGAGCTGTCGGCGGTGAACCTCATGTCGCTGCTGGTGGCGGTTCCCTATACCTACCTCTACAAGCTCGCCAACGACGGCCAGGCGCCATTCTCTGGGGACCCGCTGGACCTCTGGACGAGCATGACGCGAGTGGACACGGCAGAGGGCGCGAGCAAGAAGGAGGCCAGCATCGCGGCCCGGCGCTATTCGGTGATTGGCGCGGGAGTCGCTTCGATTGCTGGCTGGCTCGCATCGCTGATGGGCTTCGTGCGAGTCAGCATGGATGCGGCACGGCTGAAAGGAGCGCTTGGCAAGTGCCTGCTGGTCTCCAGCCTGACCATGGGGGGGATTGCCGCCGCATTCACCTTCCCCATCCAAAGCCCCGCGATGGAGGGCACTGCGTACCAGATGCGGGTCCTCGTGTGGATCGCGAGCCTCCTGCGTCTGGGCTCCACGGCGCTTCCCATCAGCTCCGCCGCGGTGCGTGGCACGATCAAGGCATGCTTCGACGCTGGCATCGGCGTCACCGCCATCAGCAGCGACATCCTCGGCTCTCCGCGCAACTCGACCTGGTGCAGCGACGTCTGCTCCAACCTGGGCGGCGTCATCACCGGCGTCAGCACGGCGATTGTGGCGGTCCAGCCCGAGGCCGCGGTCACCATCATCGCCGGCATGGGCCTGTCCTATCTGGGCGGCAATCTGGTGGCGCTCATCACCGCGCTCTCGACGAACATCGTCAAGGCGGAAGCCCTCTACTTCCAGAACTTGGGCGGCTGAGTCGCCTTCAGCCTCGCGTCGAGGAGCGCCACCAGGGGTTACCCATGGCGCTCCTCGCACGCGGGGGCGTGGGCTCGCATGTCGCGCGGCACCCAGCCATGCTTCGTGGGGAGGGAACGAAGGCCCTAGGGAGCCGAGGGCGCGCGTCCTTCGTAGCGAAGCCCCTCGCGGACCTCATCGTCCGTCAGCAGCCGGAAGGTGCCTTCGGGGATGCCTTCCAGGTCCACGCTGCCAACGGCCTCGCGGTGCAGCGCTCGCACGGGCAGGCCCACCGCGCCGAGCATCCGCTTCACCTGGTGGTGCCGGCCTTCCGTGAGCGTCACCTCCACCGTGTGCTCGTCCCGCACGTTCACCTTCGCGGGGCGGGCGGGGCCATCATCCAACGTCATGCCCCGGCGCAGGGGCTCCACCCGCTCGTCGCTCGCGGTGCTGAAGACGGTGGCCACGTACCGCTTTGGCAGGTGCGCGTCCGGGGACGTGGCGTGAGCCACCAGCTTGTCGTCGTTGGTGAAGAGCAGCAGGCCCGTGGAATCCACGTCCAGGCGGCCCACGGCGTGCCACGTGTATCCAGCCAGCTCCGGCGGGAGCTGGGGCAGCAGCGCCTCGAAGACGGTGCCGGTGCGGTGCTGCCGCTCCGTGGAGGACAGCAGGCCCGCGGGCTTGTGGAAGGCCAGCACCCGCGTGGGCGGGGCCTCCAGGGACACGACGAGGCCGTCCACCTTCACGGTGGCGCCCGGCGGCACGGGCGTCAGCGCCATCTTCGCCACGCGGCCGTTGATGCTGACGCGGCCGGCGCGGATGGCGTCCTCCGCTTCCTTCTGGGGAAAGATGCCCGCGCGGGCCAGCGCGCGCGACAGCCAGTCCGGCTTCTCCTTGCCCTCCCAGCGTTTGTGTTGCGGCGGCGGCTTCGGCTTGTCGGGCTTGCGAGGCATGGGCGCGGCACTGTACCCGGGCGGGCCT
>NZ_VHLC01000089.1:0-39220 GCF_006547355.1 Myxococcus sp. AB036A
GGGGGGGGAAGTGAAGGCGGCCACTGGCGAGTGGACGCGCTATACCCGGGGCCCTTCCCATGAGTGTGGAGCTGCGGCGAAACGGGATGCACCTGACGGGCACCCCCCTGTCCCTGGATGCGAAGCGCAAGTCGCCGCTGTGCTTCGTGAGTCACGGGCATTCGGACCACATTGCCCGGCACGAGAGCACCATCGCCACGGCGGCGACGCTGCGTTTCATGACGCATCGCCTGGGGCCGGTGCGTGAGCCGCGCGAGGTGCCCTTCCGGCAACCCTTCGAGCTGGGGCCGATGGTGCTGGAGTTGCTGCCGGCGGGGCACATCCTGGGCAGCGCGCAGCTCCGCGTGACGCGGCCGGATGGGCGCCGCATCGTCTACACCGGGGACCTCAACGTGGCGCCGTCGCTCACGGCCGAGGCGACGGAGGTGGCGGAGTGCGACACGCTCGTCATCGAGTCCACCTTCGGTCATCCGCGCTACCGCTTCCCGCCGCGTCCGGAGGTGCTGGGGCAGGTGGAGACGTGGCTGCGGATGCAGCTGGAGCGTGGCGCGGTGCCGGTGCTGCTGGGCTATCCGCTGGGCAAGAGCCAGGAGGCGATGAAGCACCTGGCAGGACGCGGCTTCCCACTGGTGGCGCATTCCTCCATCTACGAGGTGGCGCAGCTCTACGCGGAGCTGGGCGTGCCGATTGAAAATCTGCGCTGCTACGACGGGAAGGTGGAGCCGGGTGAGGTGCTCTTCTTCCCGCCGCACCACGCGCGGGGCGGCGCACTGGCGCCGCTGTGGCCTCGGGCGACGGCGGTGCTGACGGGCTGGGCGGTGGACCGGGGCGCGGTGCGGCGCTACGGCGCGGACGTGGCCTTCCCGCTGTCGGACCACGCGGACTTCCCGGGGCTGGTGTCCTACGCGAAGTCCACCGGGGCGCGGGAAGTGCTGACGTGCCACGGCTTCGCGGAGGAGCTGGCGCAGGCGCTGCGCGACGCGGGGATGGATGCGCGCCCGCTGGGCGGGAAGCCGCAGCAGCTCGGGCTGTTCTGACAGGCGGCGGGAGACGGGGTTCGGTAGAAGGACGGCAATGGCCCGCAAGACGCCGCAGTGGGAAGGACGCATCGTGCGCGTCCTCGTGTGTACCGAGCGCAAGAGCTTCGTCACGAAGGAACTGCCCGAGGCGAAGGTGTCCTTCGAGGGCTTGGAGGGCGACCGCCACGCGGGCCTGACGCGGGCGGCGGACGTGCGCACGCCGTGGTTTCCCAAGGGCACGCCCATCCGCAACACGCGGCAGTTCTCACTGGTGTCGACGGAGGAGCTGGCGCAGGTCGCGGAGACGCTCGGCATTCCGCGCGTGCTGGCGTCATGGCTGGGCGCGAACCTGGAGGTGGTGGGCGTGCCTCGGCTGACGCATCTGCCGCCGGGCACGCGCCTGTTCTTCCCGGAGGACACGACGCTGGTGGTGGAAGGGGAGAACGAGCCCTGTATCGGCCCCGGGCGCGTCATCGAGGCCCATCATCCGGACGTGCAGAAGCTGGCGAGCCGCTTCGTGAAGGCCGCATGGCAGCGCCGGGGCCTGGTGGCCTGGGTGGAGCGCCCTGGCATCATCCGCGCGGGGGACACCGTGAAGGTGGTGCTGCCCAGGCCCGTGACGTACGTGCTGCCTTCGTCCGGCGTGTAGCACCGCGAACCCGTGCTCCAGAAACACCACGGGGCCGCCAGGTCCGGGAGCGTATCCCGGACCCCGCGGCCCCGCGGGCTTCGACTTGCACCGGGGCGGTTACTCCTCCGGTGACTGGACGATGAGCTTCTCCTTGCCACACACGTCACAGCGCAGGTGGACGAAGAGGTCGCCGTCGCTCTCCTCGGGAACTTCACCCTCGGGCACGCCCAGCTCCTCCTTCGCCAGCGCCGCCACCTTGGCGGGAATCTCCTCCGCCTTCAGCGACTGGACGTACGTCATCTCCCGCTCGTGGCACTCGCGCGTCTCGGGGCCCGTGAGCCACGACGGCTCCATGCCCTCCGGTAGCCGGCTCACCAGCTCCAGGTTGGTGACGGACTCGGCCAGGTAGGCCAGCCGCCGCAGCCGGGCCTCGTCCGGCAGCGCCGCGAAGACCTGGAAGCCCTCCAGCAGGGCATTGCGGTCCTCACCCGTGGCCAGCTGGGCCAGCTCCATCGACGCGTCGCTCGACTCCAGCGCCTCGTCCCAGTTGTTCTCCGGGTTGAAGCCCGCCTCCAGCAGCGACGTGTAGAGCTGCGTGGCCGCCAGCCGGCGCCGCGCCTCCTGCAGGTGCTCCACGACTTCGTGCGTCAAGCGCAGCTCCAGGAGCGCGCCCGTGGTGCGCGGGTCGATGGAGCCCGTCAGGTCATCCACCTCCACCTCTTCCCGCAGCGCACCCTTCAGCACCTGCGCCGCGGAGAAGCGGAACAGAGGGAGCACGCCCACCTCGCGCAGGTACATGGCCGCCACCGGGGCGTCCTTGGCGCCCATGCGGAGCGCCTTCTGCGCGCGGTCCACCACCGCCGGGTCCGCCGCGGGCTTCTTGTTCTCCAGCCGCGTCTTCACCGCCTCACGGTAGAGCGTCTCCATCGAGCTGCCCGGGGGCAGCCGCTGCGGCAGGAGCGGGCGCAGGCCCGGCACGTCCAGCACCCACAGCGGAGGCACGCCCATCCGCTTCAGCGCCCGGAAGAAGAGCGAACCAGGAGGGTCCTGGGGCCGGAAGGGGGGCAGCTCGTCGCCAACGGGCTCACCCTGGAGCGCCGCGGCGGCCTGTACGCCCAGCGCCTTCTCCCGTTGCTCACGGGTGAAGGCGGTGATGCCCTGGGCGGGGGGCGGCGGAGGCGGCGGGGCCTCCTCGCCGTCCAGACCGACGACGCGGTCCATGTCCACGTCGTCCATCTCGATGTCGTCGAGCCCCTTGGCGCCCGTGAAGTCGCACCGCAGCAGCTTCAGCTTCTCGAACGTCGCGCCTTCGAGGTTCGCACCTCGGAAGTCGCAGTCCTGGAGCCGACCGCCGTGGAAGTAGGCATTGGAAAGGTCCGCGTCCCGGAAGTTGACCTTGGACAGGTCGCACCGGTCCCATTCCGAGCCGATGAGGCCCAGCCCGGACAGGTCGGTGTTGGCGGAGAACAGTTGAGTGAAGGTGGCGCCGGTATGGTCGGTGGCGACCTGGCCGGACTTCCGCATCCGGTTCCATTCCGCCGAGCCACTCTGAAGAAGCTTCTCGATACTGGGGGCTTTCGCCATGGACCCGGGATTATTCGTATGGTCTGGTCCATGCGCCAGCACAAATGATCGAGTATCGAATCGAAGCCGACACCGCCGGGATGCGGCTGGACAAGCACCTGCGCAAACGGCTCCCCAATGTACCGGTGAGCCACCTCTTCAAGATGATTCGCACCAAGAAGGTGCGGGTGAACGGGAAGCGTGCGCAACCCGAGCAGTTGCTGTCAGAAGGAGACGTGCTCACCATCCGCGGCGACGAGCAGCAGCTCGTGGGGGCGGAACGTCCGAAAGTGGACCCGCCTCCACCACCGGTGGACCCCAGCCGGTTGGTCATCCTTCGAGAGGACGACTGGCTCATGGCCGTGGACAAGCCCAGCGGAATGGCCGTCCATACCGGCAGCGGCATCACCGGCGGAACGCTGGTGGACTACGTGCGCGCCTACCTGGGGCCCAAGGCCGTCCGCAACGACTTCGCGGCCTCGCCCGCCCACCGGCTGGACCGGGAGACCTCCGGCGTCATCCTGGTGGCCAAGCGGCGCCCGGCCATGGTGCATTTCACCGAGGTCTTCACCCACGGCCTGTCCCGCAAGCGCTATCTCACCCTGGTGAAGGGGAAGATGCCCCGGGACTCCGGGGTCATCGACCTGCCCCTGTCAGAACACCAACAGACGGCCGAGTCCAAGGCCCGTCGAGGGGTGAACATGCAGGCGGCCGTCACCCGGTGGAAGGTCGTGAAGCAGTCGGGCGAGGCGGCGCTCCTGTCCTGCGCCATCGAGACCGGGCGCACGCATCAGATAAGAAGGCATCTGGCGGCCATCGGACATCCGGTGGCTGGGGACAAGAAGTACGGTGACTTCGCCTTCAACCGCGACGTGCGGGCGCGCTGGGGGCTCAAAAGGTTGTTCCTGCACGCCGAGCGCATCGAATTCCCGCATCCCGAAGGCGGCGCGAAGGTGGCTGTCGAGGCTCCCCTCGCCGTCGAGCTCCGAGATGTGCTCAAGCGGGCCGCATTGGTGCCCTGACGCCCGCGAGGCACAAAAGAAACGCGTATGTCCGACCCTAAATCCGCTGACCGCAGCCGCTCGAAGCTGGTGCTCGACGGCGTCCCCTCCAAGCGCTGGTGGAAGTTCCTCCTGAAGACCGCGGGATGGCTTTCGCTGACCGGGGCCACGGGCGCCGTGATTGCCGTGACGGCCGTGTACTACGTGTACGCGGATGGGTTGCCCGCCATCCCCAAGGTGGACGAGTACTGGCCGCCCATCGTCACCGAGGTCTACACGGATGACGCGGTGCTGGCCGGTGAGTTCTACGAAGAGCGCCGCAAGGTGGTGCCCTACGAGCGGATTCCGAAGCGCCTGGTGCAGGCCTTCATCGCGTCGGAGGACTCCAGCTTCTTCGACCACTTCGGCGTGGACGTGCTGGGCACCGCGCGCGCCGGCTTCAAGACGGTGAGCTCCAAGCTGGGGCTGCGCTCGGGCGGCATCCAGGGTGGCTCCACGCTGACGCAGCAGACCGCGAAGGCGGTGCTCATCTCCGCGGAGGGCTACAAGTCCGCCACCGCGAAGACGCTCACCCGCAAGATTCGCGAGGCCATCCTCGCCCGGCGCCTGGAGGAGTCGCTGACGAAGGAGGAGATTCTCTACCTCTACCTCAACAACGTCTTCCTCGGGCACCACAGCTACGGCGTGCAGAGCGCGGCGGAGAACTACTACCGCAAGGACGTGCGCGACCTGACGCTGGGCGAGATGACGCTCATCGCGGGCCTTCCGCAGGCGCCCAGCCGCTACTCGCCCTTCCTGCGCCCGGAGGCGGCCCGCAAGCGCCGCTCCTACGTGCTGCGCCGCATGTTGGTGGAGGGCATGATTTCACAGGAGGAGCACGACGCCGCCAACGCCGAAGAGGTGAAGGTGTACCCGGTGGAGGACGTGTTCCACGAGTTCGCGCCGTACTTCGTGGAGCAGGTGCGCAAGGACGTGGTGGACCGGTACGGCAACCCCGTGCTGCTCAAGGCCGGTCTCAAGGTCTTCACCACCATGGACAGCGAGCGTCAGCGCGCCGCGCAGGACGCGGTGCTCCACGGCCTGCTGTCGGTGGACAAGCGCCAGGGCTGGCGCGGCCCGGTGGAGCAGCTCGCGTCGAAGGAGGCCATCCGCGCCTTCATCGACCGCTCGAAGAAGCTCATGGGCGCGAAGGAGCTGGTGGAGAACCGGCTCTACGTCGCCGTCGTGACGTCCATTGACGGGGACGGAAAGGGCGCGGACGTGCAGGTGGGCGGGCACACCGGGCGGCTGCCGCTGCTGGGCATGCGCTGGGCGCGCAAGGTGAACCCGGAGGGCTACTACCCGGCGATGATGATTAGCTCGGTGAAGAAGGCCATCTCCGAGGGCGACGTCATCGTGGTGCGCCACGTCACGAAGAAGGACCTGACGGACGACAAGGAGCAGTGGGACAAGAAGCTCGCGGACGAAATCCCCAGCGAGGGCGTGAAGCTCTTCCGCCTGGAGCAGACGCCCGAGGCGCAGAGCGCGCTCGTCTCCATCGACCCCCACCGCCAGTACCTCACCGCGATGGTGGGCGGCTACGACTTCGACGACAACGAGTTCAACCGCGCCTTCCAGGCGTGCCGTCAGCCGGGCAGCTCCTTCAAGCCCTTCGTGTACTCGGCGGCGCTGGAGCAGCTGAACTGGACGCAGGCCACCGTGCTGGTGGACTCGCCGATTGTGGAGCACGACCCGGACACCAAGGTGTCGTGGAAGCCGGCCAACTACAGCGACAAGTTCGAAGGCGAGGTGCTGCTGCGCACGTCGCTGGTCAACTCGCTGAACGTGCCCGCGGTGAAGACGTTCGGCGCGGTGGGCGTGAAAAACATGGCCGCATGGAGCGCGAAGCTCGGCATCACCACGCCCATGAACATGGACTTCTCCGCGGCGCTGGGCTCCTCGTGCGTGTACCCGGTGGACCTGGCCAACGCCTACGCCACCTTCAACCGCTACGGCCGCAAGAAGCCCACGTACTTCATCCGCAAGATTGAGGACCGCTGGGGCCGCACGTTGGAGGACCACACGGCCTTCGACGACGCGTGGGCGCCCCTGCAGGACCGCGTGGCCGCCGGCTACGCGCGCCTCTTCGAGCCGGGCGAGCAGGTGATGAGCCCGGAGGCCGGCTTCATCCTCACGCACCTGCTGCGCGGCGTGGTGCTCCAGGGCACCGGCGGCCCGGCGCAGCGCCTGGGCAAGCCGGCGGCGGGGAAGACGGGCACCACCAACGACTCCTTCGACGCGTGGTTCGCCGGCTACACCCGCGACCTGGTGACGGTGGCGTGGGTGGGCTACGACCTGAACCCGCATCCGCTGGGCCGCTACGAGACGGGCGGCCGCGCCGCGCTTCCCATCTGGCTCAACTACATGAAGAGCGCGCTGGAGGGCCGGCCGCAGTCCGAGTTCTACCCGTGGCAGTCCATGGACCTGGTGCGGCTCCACATCGACAAGAAGACGGGGAAGATTGCCCCCGCGGGCTCCCGGGATTCGGAGCTGATGTTCTTCAAGAAGGGCACCGAGCCGAAGGACGCGGTGCCCGACAAGAACACGGTCGACGTCGATCAGTTCATGATGGGCGCGCAGTAGCGCGGAAGGCGCGCGCCGGCGCCAGGTGCCGCTCCAGCGCCTGGCGCAGGGCGGCGGTGTCCGGTCCCGCCTCCAGCACCGAGCGCGTGGCGGTGGGGATGACCTGCGCCTCGCGCCCGGCGAACAGGCGCTTCAAGTCGTCGAAGCCGGCGCCCTGCGCGCCGATGCCGGGCGTGAGCAGCAGCGCGCCGCCGAGCCGCTCGATGACGCCGCGGTCCGAGTCGGGGAGGGTGGCGCCCATGACGGCGCCCGCCACCGGCGCCGCGTCCTGGCCGGGCTTCTCGTTGAAGGCGCGCAGGCCGTCCGCGAGGGCCTCCGCCACGGTGCGGCCGTCCTCGCCGCGCGACATCTGGAGTGACGTGCCCTCCGGGTTGGAGGAGCGCACCACCAGGAAGGCGGCGGCGCCGGATGCGCGCGCCCGCTCCAGCGTCTTCAGCAGCGCGCCCAGGCCCAGGTAGGCGGTGAAGGTGGCCGCGTCCGCTTCGTAGGCGCTGCCCTCGCCGAAGACTGTCTCGGCGTAGGCCTCCATCGTGGAGCCGATGTCCCCGCGCTTCACGTCCAGCAGCGTGAGGGTGCCCACGGACTTGAAGCGCCGCATCAGCTCCTGGAGGACCTGGAGGCCCTCGGGGCCGTGGCGCTCGAAGAAGGCGCTCTGCGGCTTCACCACCGCGACGGAGCTGCCCGCCGCGTCGGCCACGCGCTCGCAGAAGTCGCGCAGGCCCCGCGCGCTGTCGGGCAGGCCCCAGCGCGTCAGCAAGTCTCTCGACGGGTCGATGCCAAGGCAGAACGGCGAGCGCTGCTCGGCCAGCTGGCTGAAACGGTGGGCGAAGGGCTGTGGCGTCGTCACAGGGCGGCTCCGGGAAAGGGGAAGAGGGGAGGTCAGCGCAGCCGCCGCGCGGCCGCGTCGAAGAGCGGATTAGGCAGCACCTTCGCCATGCGCGTGGGCACCGCGAGCTGCCAGGGGAAGGACACCTCCGCGTCGCCCCGGATGATGCCCCTGCCCATCAGCTCCACCGCGTCATGCGTCTCCATGAGGAAGGGCATGGGGAAGTTGTTGGTGGCGGTCAGCTCGCTCTTCACGAAGCCGGGATAGATGCAGGTGACGTGCACGCCGGTGCCGCGCAGGTCCACGCGCAGGCTCTCCATGAAGGTGGACAGGAAGGCCTTGGACGCGGAGTAGGCCGCGTGGCCGGCCAGCCCGCGGAAGCCCGCGAGGCTGGAGACGCCCACCAGGTGCCCGCGCTTGCGCTCCACCATCTGGGGCAGCACGGCGCTCAGCGTGGCGGCGGCGCCGGTGACGTTGGTGTCGATGATGCCGCGCACGCGCTCCCACGCAAGGCGCTTCGCATTCGTCGTGCCGCCGATGCCCGCGTTGGCCACCACCAGGTCCAGCCCGCCCGCTGCCGCGTCCAGCGCGCGGATGCGCTCCAGGGTGGCGTCCGCCTTCGTGACGTCCAGCTCCACGGGCTCCACGGTGACGCCGGCCGCCTGGGCCTCGTCCCGCAGGGCCTGGAGCTGTGGCAGGCGGCGTCCAGCGGCGAACACGCGGACGCCCCGCTTGGCGAGCCACAGCGCCAGCCCGCGTCCCAGGCCGCTGGATGCACCCGTCACCAACGCCGTCCGGTAGCTCATCTCCGCCATGCAGTCCTCCCGTGTGCTGCCGGGCTTCTGGCACGGTTGGCAGGGGATGAACAGCGGCGCGAGCCGCGGCGCGCCATCCAGCCAACGTCTAGACGCGAGGCCAGTACGGCCGCATCGCTTCGCGGCTCATCCGCAGCGCGTCCTTCGCGTCCGCGTGCGTGTCACCCGTGGGGAAGCTGTCCTTGCGCCCGGCGAGCACCTCCACGCAGGCATGCACGGATTGCGACAAGCCCTCCAGCGAATAGCCACCCTCCAGCAGCAGCACCAGCCGGCCCTGGCACACGCTGTCGGCTAGGGACTTCATCGCCGAGCACATGGCCGCGAAGCCGCGCTCGCTGACGTCCATGCCGCCAATCGGGTCGTGCTGGTGCGAGTCGAAGCCCGCGGAGACGAGGATGAGCTGGGGCCGGTACGCCTCCGCCACGGGGAGCAGCAGCTCCTCGAAAATCATCCCGTAGTCCGCGTCCGAGTTGCCGCCCGGCAGGCCCACGTTGACGGTGTAGCCCTCGCCCGCGCCAACGCCCACCTCCGGCGCTGCGCCAGTGCCCGGGAAGTAGGGGAACTGGTGCACCGACTGGTACATGACGTCCCGGCGCGACCAGAACGCCGCTTGCGTGCCGTTGCCGTGGTGCACGTCCCAGTCGAGGACCAGCACGCGCTCGGCGCCCAGCTTCCGGCCCGCCTCCGCGGCGATGGCCGCGTTGTTGTACAGGCAGAAGCCCATGGCCTTGTCAGGCTCCGCATGGTGCCCGGGCGGGCGCACCAGCGCGAAGCCGTTGCGGGCCTCGCCCTTCATCACCGCCTCCACCGCTTGCACGGAGGCGCCCGCGGCCAGCCGCGCCGCGTCCACGCTGTCGGGAGACACCTGGGTGTCCGGGTCGATTTGCGCGCGGTGCCCGTTGATGCGCTGGAGGTACGCCAGCAGCTCCGGCGTGTGGACCGAGGCCAGCTCCGCCTCCGTGGCGGAGCGCGGGGCGGTCATCACCGTGCCCTTCACCGGCGTGCTGGCCAGCACCCCGAGGATGCGGCGCAGCCGGGAGGGCGACTCGGGGTGGCCCTGCCCAGGGTCGTGCTGGAAGAAGAGGGGGTCCGTCAGTAGCAGGGTGGAGGACATCGGGATGACCTTACGCATCCGCCAGGCGGGAAGTCAGCGCCCCCGGGGGACAGGCCGCGTTGGCGCCCTGTTCTTGCCCTGCCGGTGTTTCCCTCCCTACAGTGCCTCGTCTTGGCTCTCCGGTTCAAGAAACCCGGCCTGCGCAGCCTGCTGCTGGGCTCCTTCGCGCTCGTCCTCGCCCTCATCCTGGGGACGCTCTTCTTCGTCGTCCCCTCGCGCGTGGAAGCCCACCTGGAGCAGCGCCTGCAGAAGCGGGGCGAGGCCCGTGCCAGCCAGGCCGTCACCATGCTGATGGCCCAGCCCGCCGCGGCCCTGCCCGACAGCTTGGAGCGGCTGCGCGCGGGCGACGACGACTTCAAGGTGCTGGCCGTCCTCTCCAGCGAGGGTCAGGTGCTGGCCACCCACCCGGCCGAGCCGCCCGCGTGGTTCCTGGCGGAGCTGAAGGCCCGGCAGGGCCAGCCGCTGGATGGCTTCCGCTTCGCCAATGGTGACCGCTCCGTGGCGCGCTCGGTGACGCTGTCGGGCGGCGTGGTGGGGCAGGCGCTGCTGGTGCTCGACAACTCCGGGCTGGACGCGGTCCTCACCGAACTCCAGCGCGTCGTGATGCTCGCGTTCGGCATCGGTCTGGCGCTGTTCCTGCTGGTGGCCTTCTTCATCTCCCGCGCCTTCATCCTGGTGCCGCTGGACGCGATGATGGGCATGGCCCGGCGACTGGCGGAGGCGGACCTCACCGGCCGCGTGGACGTGGGGACGCGGGACGAGCTGGGCCAGCTCGCCGAGGCGCTCAACCGCATCGCCCAGAGCTGGCGCGACACGCTGGGCCGGGTGCGCGGCGTGTCGGACGTGGTGGCGGGCGTGGTGGAGCAGATTCACCGCACGGGCACCACGGTGTCGTCCGGCGCGGGCACGGTGCAGGCGCGCGTGGAGGAGACGTCCTCCTCCATGGTGGAGATGATGGCCTCACTGCGCGGCATCGCGGAGAACGTGGAGGTCCTCTACCAGAGCGCCGAGGAGAGCAGCTCCTCCATCATGGAGATGGCCGCCACCAACGACGAGGTGGCGGAGAACGTCCAGGCCATGGCCGCCAGCGTGGAGGAGACCACCAGCGCCATCGAGGAGATGACGTTCTCCATCAAGGAGGTGGCCACCAACATCCAGGAGCTGTCCGCCTCTACGGAGGAGACGTCCTCGGCCATCAGCCAGATGGACGCCGCCATCGGTCAGGTGGAGGCCAACGCGAAGGAGACGGCCCGCCTTTCCGAGCAGGTCTTCGACGACGCGCAGACGGGCGTGGAGTCGCTGCGCAAGACGCTCACCGGCATCGACCGCATCAAGGAGACCAGCCGCAGCGCGGCCCACGTCATTGAAAGCCTGGGCCGGCGCATCTCCGAGATTGGCAACATCCTCAACGTCATCGACGACGTGGCGGAGCAGACGAACCTGCTGGCGCTCAACGCGGCCATCATCGCCGCACAGGCAGGGGAGCACGGCAAGGGCTTCGCGGTGGTGGCGGAGGAAATCAAGGACCTGGCCGAGCGCACCGGCGCGTCCACGAAGGAGATTGCCGAGCTCATCCGCAGCATCCAGGAGGAGAGCCGCAACGCCGTGGTGGTGATGAACCAGGGCGTGCGCAGCGTGGAAGAGGGCGTGCAGCTGGGCCGGGAGGCGGAAGGGGCGCTGCGCAAAATCAACGACAGCACCCAGAAGTCCACGCAGATGGTGAAGGCCATTGCCCGGGCCACCGTGGAGCAGGCGCGCGGCAGCAAGCAGGTGACGGCCTCCATCCACCGCATCAGCGAGACGGTGCAGCAGATTTCCAAGGCCTCCAACGAGCAGGCCCGCGGCGGCGAGCAGATCATGAAGAGCGCGGAGAAGATGAAGGCGCTCACCGCCCACGTGCAGCGCAGCAGCCAGGAGCAGGCGCACGGCAGCAAGCAGATTACCCGCTCCATCGAGAGCATCAACGAGATGGTCACCCACCTGAACCGCGCCCAGAAGGAGCAGACGAAGGGCAGCGAGCAGGTGCTCAAGGCGGTGGAGACCATCAAGGGCGTGTCCGAGCACCAGACACGTTCCGTGAAGCAGCTGGAGGAGGCCATCGACAACCTCCAGCGTCAGGCGGAAATCCTCCGTGCGGAGGTTCGCCGCTTCCGGGTGTAGACACGTCTTCATGCCGAATCAACGACAGGTCTCCGAGCGCGCCGTGGTGGCCCTCATCGGTGCGGTCCAGTTCGTCAACATCCTGGACTTCGTGATGGTGATGCCGCTGGGCCCGGACTTCGCGAAGGAGCTGGGCATCGCGTCGTCGCACATCGGCATCATCGGCGGCGCGTACACGGCGGCCGCCAGCGTGGCGGGGCTGGCCGGTGGCTACTTCCTGGACCGCTTCGACCGCCGCAAGGCGCTGGCGGTGTCCATGCTGGGCCTGGTGGTGGCCACCGCGGCGGGTGGCTTCGCCACGGGCATGTCCACGCTGCTGCTGGCGCGCGTGGTGGCGGGCATCTTCGGCGGGCCGGCCACGTCGCTGTCGCTGTCCATCATCGCGGACCTGGTCCCCGTGGAGCGGCGCGGACGTGCGCTGGGCGCGGTGATGGGCGCCTTCTCCGTGGCCTCGGTGGCGGGCGTGCCCATGGCGCTGAAGCTGGCCGAGTTCGGCGGCTGGCGCGTGCCCTTCTTCGGGGTGGCCGCCATGGGCCTGCTGGTGGTGCTGGGCGCCATCTTCTACCTGCCACCCGTGCGCGGCCATCTGGACGCGGGGCCTCGCAAACAGGCCGGCGTGCTCGAACTGCTGGGCAACCGGGACATCCAGCTGTCGTACGTGATGACGGCGTTGGTGATGATGGCGGGCTTCGTCCTCATCCCCAACCTGTCCGCCTATCTGCAGCAGAACGTGGGCTACCCGCGGGAGCTGCTCTGGCTGCCGTACTTCGTCGGCGGCATCGCCAGCTTCGCGACGCTCCGGGTGGCGGGGCCCATGGTGGACCGGTACGGCTCCTTCAAGGTGGGCACGGTGGGCTCCGCGCTGGTGCTGCTGTCCACCTACGTGGGCTTCGTCCACCTGCCGCGCTGGATGCCCGTGCCCGTCATCTTCACGCTCTTCATGGTGGCCATGGGGACGCGCAACGTTGCGTACAACACGCTGACGTCCCGGGTGCCGGACACCCCGGTGCGTGCGCGCTTCATGTCGCTCCAGTCCGCCGTCCAGCACATGGCCGCCGCCGTGGGGGCCTTCCTCAGCGCCCGGCTGCTGACGGACCTGCCAGACGGGACCCTGGGCGGCATCCCCCGGATGGCCGGAGTGTCCATGGTCCTGACGCTGTTGCTGCCCGCCTTGCTGTGGGTGGTGGAGCGGCGGGTGCGCAGCAAGGAGCAGGCACGGGCGCTGGCGGTGGCTCCCTCGCAAGGAATGGCGGTTCCGCTCTCGCCCGGGGCGGATTCTCACGCGTAGTATGAAAGGGAGCCTTCGGGTTGCCTGCCGCCCATTCCGGGTGGCGGGCGGATGCTTTGGCGAGACGAACGGTTGCGCCTGTCTCCCCGGGGCGCGATAAACCGGGCTGCTCCGGGGAGCGCGTCAGGAAAAATGTTCAACATCGGCGCAGGCGAAATGGTGTTCATCCTGGTGGCCGCGCTGCTCATTCTCGGGCCGCAGCGGTTGCCCGAGCTCGCGCGCGGCATCGGCAAGTTCCTGCGCGAGTTCCGCCGCCAGACGGATGAGGTCCGCAACGTCGTGGAGCGTGAGTTCTACGCCATGGACCAGGAAATCGGAGAGCCTCCCACCGCGCCCGTGCGGCCCGGGACGCGCTTCGCCCCCCAGCCGCCGCAGGCCGTGGGGGGGCCCGAGGCCACCCTGCCTCCCGCCACGGACGGCGCGTCGCCTCCGGCCGATGCAGCGTCTCCTCAGCCCTCGTCGCCCACGCAGGTGCTGGAAATGGACGCGCAGGGGCCTCGTGAGGCGGCCACCTCCGACGTGCATGCCGGGGAGACGCCCGCGCAGGACGCCGCGACCGCGGAGCCGGGCGCGGAGCCCACCGCCGAGGCGCCGCCCGAGCCCGCTGCTTCCTCCGCCACCTCGCCCACGCTGTCGCCCATCCCGGGGACGGTGGCGCGCAACGCCCCGAAACGGAGCTGAGTCCTGAGCCCCCCGCCCATCAACCCCGGTGCCGACTCCGAGCTGCGCATGAGTCTGGCGGATCACCTGACGGAGCTCCGCTCGCGCCTCATGCGGTGCACCATCGCCGTGCTCGTCCTGGGGACGATTTCGCTCGTCTTCGCCAAGCCGATTTTCGGCCTGCTGATGCAGCCGGTGCTGGATGCGCTGCCGCCCGAGAATCGCTCGCTCATCTACACGTCCGGCATCGAAGAGCTGAACGTCCTGATGAAGGTGGGCGTGTACTGCGGCATCTTCCTCACCACGCCCGTCATCCTGATGCAGATCTGGGGCTTCGTCTCGCCCGGCCTGTATCCGGAGGAGCGCCGCTTCGCCGCGCCCTTCGTGGCGTTCGGCTCCATCGCCTTCCTCCTCGGCGCCGCCTTCTGCTACTTCGCGGTGCTGCCCTCCATGTTCAAATTCCTCCTGAACGAGGAGGAGACGCTCGCGCTGGAGCAGCGCTTGGACACGGCCCGGCTGCGCGCGGATGACGCCTTGCGCTTCCTGCGCCTGGGCGAAGCGGAGGAGGCCGGGCGCATCGCGAAGGAGACGAGCACCCAGTTGCGCGCGGAGGGCCAGGGGCAGGCACCCGCGCCCGAGGTCGCGCCCGCCGCCAGCGTGGAGATGACGGGGCGGCTGGATGGCCTGGGGCGGCTCTTGGACGCGGCGTCGGTGGGCTACGGCGCGCAGTCCCGCGGCGTGCTGCGGCAGGCGGTGGAGAAGCGCGTGGAGGCCGTGACGGCCTACGAGAAGAAGGACTTCGCGGCGGCGGCGGCGGCCATGGACGGCTCGGCGAGCCTGCTGGCGGGCATCGCCCCCACGCGCACCGAGGAGCTGGCGGGGCTGTGGCGGTTGGAGAAGGAACTGGCCACGGCGCACGCGGCGCATGAGGCGGCGCGGTGGACGCGGCCCATGTTGTCCATGCACGAGCAGCTCTCGCTGGTGCTGCTGCTCATCCTCGCCTTCGGCATCATCTTCGAGCTGCCGCTCGTCATGGCCCTGCTGGGCGTGGTGGGCGTGGTGAAGTCGTCCTGGCTCTTCAGGTACCAGCGCCACGCCTTCGTGGTGTGCCTCATCGCGGCGGCCATCATCACCCCCACGGGAGACGTGGTGAACCTGTCGCTGATGGCCGGCCCCATGCTGCTCTGCTACGAGCTGGGCGTGCTGCTGGTGTGGATGGTGGAGCGGCGTCGCGCGCGGAACTCGGCGGAAACGGGCATCACCCCGGCGTCGTAGTCGAGGAGCCTCCATGAAGCAGTCCCGCAGGCACTTCCGGGCCAATCTGCGCTACCTGCGGGCGCTGGTGCGGCGCTTTCGCACCACGCTGGTGCTGTCCGCCGCGTTGTTCCTGGGAGGGCCGCTGCTCTTCCATTGGCGCTTCGTCGGGCCGGACGGCGATCGCATCGACTTCGGCGAGGCGCTGCACCACACCTACTTCCTGCTCTACGGTCAACCGTCGCTGCCCTATGTGGACGACTGGCTGGTGGAGCTGCTCAACCTGGTGATTCCGCCTTCGGGCATTGCGCTGGTCGCGGATGGTGTGGTGCGCTTCGCGTACCTCTTCTTCGCCCGGCACAAGAACGACAAGGAGTGGATCGAAGTGGTCTCCGAGACGATGAAGGGCCACGTCGTGGTGTGTGGAGCGGGGCGGGTGGGCTACCGCGTGGTGACGCAGCTGCGGGAGATGGGCAAGGACGTGGTGGTGGTGGAGAAGCGCGAGGACGCGGCCTTCGTGTCCGCGCTGCGCGACGAGCTGGTGCCGCTGCTCATCGACGACACGCGCAGCCCGCTGTGCCTGCCTCGCACCAACGTGAAGGACGCGTCCGCCATCGTCTGCGCGACGGACGACGACCTGGCGAACCTCAACATCGCCCTGGACGCGCGCAAGCTCAACCCGGACATCCGCGTGGTCATCCGCCTCTTCGATGACGACTTGAGCGGCAAGGTGCGCGAGACGTTCAAGGCGGAAGCGCTTTCCAGCTCGTCGCTGGCGGCCCCGGCCATGGCGCTGGCGGCCATGGACCCGCGCATCGTCCACTCGTTCCACCTGGCGAAGCACCTGATGGTCGTCTCGCTGTTCGAGGCGCGCTTGGGCCTGCCGGGGCTCACCATCTCCGAGGTGCGGGACCGGTTCGGCTGCCTGGCGCTGTCGCTGCAACGCAATGGCGAGGAGCGGCTCCACCCGCAGGGAGATGAAGTCATCCGGCCTGGAGACGTGCTGTCGCTCCAGGCGTCCTATCCGGAGTACCGGCGGCTGCGCGCCTTCACCCACGAGGCCGATCCGCCCCTGTGGTCCCACCACGCGCCGGTGGCCGTGGTCACGCCTTCGTCCCGCAAGGTGGGTTGAGGGCGGGGCGCACTTCCGGCCAGCGCGGGAAGGCGTGCTCCGGGCTCCTGGCCGTGGGCAGGGCGAGCGCCCGCGCGAGCAGGACGGCCATGGCGTCCCACTCCAGCAGGAAGCCGTCGTGGCCATGCTGACTGGACAGCGTGGCGTGCTCGGCGTGGAGGCCGTGCTCGCGCAGCCGCCGCGCCAGCGTCGCCATGTGGCTGGGGAAGAAGAGCTGGTCGGTATCGATGCCCACGCACAGCGCGCTCGCGCGGATGCGGGCCAGGCCGCCTCCTGGGAAGCGTGACAGGTCGTGGTGGTCCATGGCGCCCAGTTGCGCCAGGTACGCGCGCGCGTCGAAGCGGCTCTCCAGCTTCTGGCCCTGGTATTCCAGATAGCTGTGCATGGGGTGCAGCGCGCGTGAGGACCACTCGGCGGGGCGGCCCTGGAGCGCTTCCAGGCCGGGCTCCGCGCGGTAGGTGAGCATCGCGAGCTGCCGGGCCAACTCCAGGCCCCGGCGGGGGGACTCGGGGTAGCCCGGGTCCATCAGCAGGGCCTGCCGCGCCACGTGGTTGAGGCCCACCACCCACGCGGTGGCGGACTCCGTGGTGGCGATGGGGAAGAGTCGCGCGAAGCGCTCCGGCGCCAACGCCGCGAGGCAGAGCACCACCATGCCGCCCAGGGAGCCGCCGGTGACGAGCTCCACGTCGTCCAGACCCAGCGCGTCCATGGCCAGCAGGATGCTCCGGGCCTGGTCCCACGGCGTGACGGTGGCGGGCAGGTGCTGTTCGTCCTGGCGCAGGTCGCCCTTGGGCAGCGGCAACGGCGGACCGAAGCGCGCGTCATCCGTCCGCAGCGGGAAGCCCTCGTCGGCCGGGCCGCTGGTGCCGTAGCAGGAGCCCAGGTTGTTGAAGCACAGGAGCCGCACGCGGGACGGGTCCAGCGCGCGCCGCGGGCCGATGAGTGGCTCCCACCAGCCGCCCTTGCCGCCCGCGCGCATGTCGCCGGTGAGCGCGTGGACCAGCAGCACCGTGGGGACGGGCGCGGGGGCTCGGGCCGGGCCTCGATGACGGGCTTCCGCCGCGAGCGCCTGCTGTTCGGCCACGGTGCGGCGGACGACGCGCAGCGCGCTCGCCTGGGCTTCGTCCTCGGAGAGGACGCGCGCGCGTGACTCGAGCCAGGGGACGTCCTCCGCGGGGCCCCACCACCAGCCGCGGACGAGGTGGTTCGTGATGCGGGCGCCTGCCTCCAGCGTCAAATCGGGCAGGGGGACGTCGAAGACACGCGGTGCGGGAAGGTGGGTGGTGGGCACGGAGACTCTCCGGGAGCGATGCGGGAACAGCCGTCCTGAATGCGGAGGGATGGGAGAAGACGGCGTGCCGTCAGGTGGAGGCGCGCGGCGAGGGCGGGGAGGCGCGCGTCCAGAAACGACGGAGCCCACCAACCCTCGCGGGTGGATGGGCTCGATGGCTCACCAGGGTCGGACGGACATCAGCCGAACCTGGAGGGCGAGAGCCCACCCGGCATCGACATTCGACACATGGCGTTTAGCGACGTCATTGGCGCCAACGGATAAGCGCTCGTCTTGCCGGAGTCAAGTCAACCCACCGCCGTGCACTGCGCCGCGACGACCTGGGGCGCGTCGTCCACAACCTGCCACACGCGCGTGTAACGGAAGTTCCCTTCGAAGCGGGCCCCCTGGAACTCACCGGATAGCGCGGCATGGACGACGACCACGGCGCCCGCGGAGAGATAGCGGAAATGTGTGTCGGTGAAGTCCACCCGTGTGAGGCGCAGGGCTCCCGAGCGATGCGATTCCAGGTCGGATTCCTTGTCGAGGACGTGGCCGGTGTGGCTGACGAAGAGGAGGTCGTCGGAGAGGAGGGCGTCGAGCGCGGCGACATCGCTCGAGAGCATGGCCCGTCTCAGCGCCTCCTCCGCGGCCAGGAAGTCTTCCTCTGGAAGCATGGCGATCCTTGTCTGAGGCGACGTGCGGGGTGGAGCTTCCGGGTGTTGCACAATGACACCTCATGTCATCGCACGCCCGGCGCGCGAGGACATCGCAAGAACCGGGTTGCTCCACCATGTGTTGGCGGACATACGTTTTCGCGAAGCGCATCCCAGGAGCATCGGCATGGCATCCAGCGACTACGCCCGCATCGAACAAGCCATCCTCTATCTCGACGCACATGCGCGCGAGCAGCCGTCCCTGGACGACGTGGCCGCGCACGTGGGGCTGAGCACCTTCCACTTCCAGCGGCTCTTCTCTCGCTGGGCGGGCATCAGCCCCAAGCGCTTCATCCAGGTGCACACGCTGAGCTCGGCCCGTCGCCTGCTCGACGAGCGCCGCAGCGTGCTGGAGACGTCGCTGGAGGTGGGCTTGTCGGGCAGCGGCCGGCTGCATGAACTCTTCGTGACGCTGACGTCGATGACACCGGGGGAATACAAGCTGGGCGGCGAAGGGCTCACCGTGCGCCACGGCGTCCACCTGTCACCGTTCGGCGCGTGTCTGCTCGCCGTCTGTGAGCGTGGCATCTGCGGCCTGCACTTCCTCGCGGGTGAATCAGAGGAGGAGGCGCTCGCCTCGCTGCGCAAGCAGTGGCCGCGCGCCACGTTCGAGGCGTCCGCGGAGGACACGGCGCCGTGGATGGAGCGCATCTTCCAGGCGGGACACGGTGGCTCGGAGTCGAGCCCCTTGTCGGTGCTGGTGCGGGGCACGCCCTTCCAGGTGCAGGTGTGGCAGGCGCTGCTGCGGGTGCCGTCGGGCGAGGTGACGACGTATGAGGACCTCGCACGCGCCATTGGGAAGCCCAAGGCGATGCGCGCCGTGGGCTCGGCGGTGGGCGAGAATCCCGTGGGGCTCTTGATTCCCTGTCACCGCGTGCTGCGCAAGACGGGCGTCTTCGGGGAGTACCGCTGGGGCGCCTCACGCAAGCGGGCGATGCTGGCGTGGGAGGACTTGCGGTACGACGGCGCGTCGCTCAGCGGTATGTGAGCAGCGCGCGCTGGGGGCCTTCGAAGTGGCTGTGCTCGTTGAGCGTGGACAGATAACGGCCGCGCTCGCTGTAGATGACCTTGGTGAGGCCGCAGTTCGCCAGCGTCAGGTTGAGGCGGAAGGCGTGCTCGTCGGGGATGCGGAGCAGCTCCTGGCAGATGGCGGTGATGGTGCCCCCGGAGGTGAAGACGAGCGCGTTCTTCGACGCGCCCATCTCCTGGATGAGGCCATCCATCGCGCGGCGGCACCGCTCGCCGAAGGCGGACCATGGCTCGGTGTACTCCGCGTCGTGCTGGCCGGTCACCCAGCGCGCCACGGCGTCGGTGAAGAGTGCCTGGTAGGCCCGCCGGGGCGACTCCGCCTGAGACAGCTCCGCTCGGAGCACCTCCGGGTCCGCGTAGCGTGGCGTGTGCCGGGCGACGATTTCCTCGTGGTCGAACTCGTTGAAGCCCGCCGTCTGCACGGCCACGGTGCCGCAGCCGAGCGCGGCGAGGCACGCCTCCGCCGTCTGCCGGTGCCGCGCCATGGTGCCGGTGACGACGGCGTCCACGCGGGGGAGCCGCTCGCGCAGGGACTCACCGAGCACCCGGGCCTGCACGAGGCCCGTCTCCGACAGTTGGTCGTAGTTCGCCGCGCCGAACGAGGCCTGGCCGTGCCGGACCAGATACACCACGCCCATCAGCGCGCCCCCTTGCGGATGAGCCGGTGGCAGCGCCAGCCCAGGTAATTGACCAGCACCCAGAAGTTCTTGAACGCGGGGTTGCGCGTCTGCTTGTGGTGGTAGCGGTAGTAGATTTGCTGGGCGATGACGGCGAGCCGGAAGAGGCCGAACACCTCGTAGAAGGTCCAGTTGGCGGGCTTCAGCTTCGTCTGGTCCAGGTAGTACGCCACGACCTCCTCGCGCCGGAGCATGCCGGGCAGGTGCGTGGGCTGGCGCCGCGTGGAGCGCATCAGGAAGTCGTCGTCGGCATGGACCCAGTAGGCCAGCGCGCTGCCCAGGTCCATCAGCGGGTCACCCAGGGTGGCCATCTCCCAGTCGAGCACGCCGATGATGCGCGTGGGCTCCTCCGGGGCGAGCACCACGTTGTCGAAGCGCCAGTCGTTGTGGATGACGCACGTGGCGATGTCCGCGGGCGTGTTCGCCTTGAGCCAGTCGCGCACGTAGCGGAAGCTGGCGACGTTCCACGTCCGTGCCTTCTCGTAGCGCGCCGACCAGCCCTCCACCTGCCGCGTGGGATAGCCCGGCCCCTTGCCCAGTGACGTCAGGCCCACCGCCGCCGGGTCCACGGCGTGCAGCTCCACGAGCTTGGCGATGACGTTGAGGCATAGCGCCCGCGTCTGCTTCGCGTCCAGCGCCAGCCCCCGGGGCAGGTGCTTGCGCGGGATGAGCCCCTCGATGCGCTCCATGACGTAGAAGTCGGAGCCCAGCACGGCCGGGTCCTGGCACAGGCCCACCATGGTGGGGACCACGGGATAGGCCGGCTTCAGCGCCTGCTGCACCGTGTACTCACGGGCCATGTCGTGCGCCGACTTCGCCTTCGTCCCCGCGGGAGGGCGGCGCAGGATGAGGTCCCGGTTGGCGTACTTCAGCCGGTACGTCCAGTTGGAGGCACCGCCCGCGTACTGCGTGACTTCCGGCGTGCCTTCCAGCGTGGGGACCTGGGCCTTGAGCCAGGCATCTACGGCGGGGAGGTTCAGCTCCTCGCCCGGGCGCACGGCGCCAGCGGGGTCGATGGTCGCGGTCGGTGGCATCGGTGGGCTCTCTCCGGCTCAGCTCGGCTTTGGCTGCGAGCCGGGGCGCATGCCTCGCGTATTCCGGCGCAGCATCCACGAATAGAGCTCACGCGGCAGCAGGCGCTTCAGCCGCCAGGTCCTGCGGCCATCCGCGTGGGGCAGGACGTAGAAGCCGCGCTCGGCCACCGCGTCGAACACGTCGTTGGCGATGTCATCCGCGGTGATGGCGGAGCGCTCCAGCAGCCGCGCCATGGTGGCTCCCAGCCTCGGGTCCGTGGTGCGCAGCGAGTCACCCAGGTTCGTCTTGAAGAAGGACGGGCACACGACGCTGACGCCGATGCCGAACTCCGCCAGCTCGTTGTGCAGCGTCTCGGACAGCGACACGACGGCGGCCTTGGTCGCGTTGTAGCTGCTCATCAGCGGCACATCGAGCAGGCCCGCCATGGACGCCACGTTGACGATGTGGCCGTGGCCCTGCTTCTTGAAGGCAGGCGTGAACACCTTGCACCCACGCACGACGCCCAGCAGGTTGATGTCGATGATCCACTGCCAGTCATCAATCGACACGTCCTCGATGGCGCCCGCCTGCGCGACACCGGCGTTGTTGATGACCACGTCCACGCCGCCCCACTGGGCCGTGAGCCAGTCCAGGGCCTCGCGCAGGTCCTCCTCGCGCCGCACGTCACAGCGCAGGTAATGGGCCTGGGGCGCCAGCGCGGAGAGCTCCTTCAAGGCCTCCTCGCCGCGGGTGTCGTTGACGTCGCCGATGCAGACCTTCCAGCCGGCGCGAGCGAAGCGCACGGCGATGGCCTTGCCAAGTCCGCTGGCACCACCGGTGATGAAGATGCGTTGAGTTGCCATGGCTGTCAGCTCCGGGAGAAGCCCCGCTTCGACAGCTCGATGCGGGCGATGAGACCCTTGTGCACTTCGTCCGGGCCATCCGCGAGGCGCAGGCTGCGCGCCTGGGCGAAGAAGCCCGCCAGCGGCGTATCTTGGGATACACCCGCGCCGCCGTGAAGTTGGATGGCGTCATCCACCACCTTCTGGAGGACACTTGGCGCGACGACCTTGATGGCGGAAATCTCCGTCATGGCTCCGAGCGCCCCCACCTGGTCCATCTTCCAGGCCGCGTAGAGCGTCAGCAGCCGCGCCTGGTCGATGGCGATGCGAGCCTCCGCCACCTTCTCGCGGTTTCCACCCAGGTTGAGGAGCGGTTTCCCGAAGGCCGTGCGCTTCATGCCCCGGTCAATCATCAGCTCCAGGGACCGCTCCGCCGCTCCGATGCAACGCATGCAGTGGTGGATGCGCCCCGGTCCGAGCCGGCCCTGGGCAATTTCGAAGCCCATCCCCGGTCCGGAGATGATGTTGTCCCGTGGCACCCGCACGTCCTGGAAGTGGACCTCGCCGTGGCCGTGGGGCGCGTCGTAGTCGCCGTACACGGGAAGCATTCGGCGGATGCTCACGCCCGGCGCGTCCAGTGGCACCAGCACCATGGAGTGCTGGTGGTGGCGGTCCCCTCCGGTGTCGGGCGTGCGGGCCATGAAGATGACCACCTTCGCGTTGGGGTGCCCCAGGCCGCTGGACCACCACTTGCTGCCATTGAGGACGACCTCGTCGCCGTCGACGATGGCGGTGGCCGCCATGTTGGTGGCATCCGACGAGGCCACGTCCGGCTCCGTCATGCAGAACACCGAGCGGATGTCCCCGGCCAGCAGCGGCTTCAGCCAGCGCTCCTGCTGCGCCTTGGAGCCGTACTTCCAGAGCACCTCCATGTTGCCGGTGTCCGGGGCGCTGCAGTTGAAGACCTCGGGGGCGATGAAGCTGCGGCCCGTCTCCTCGGCGATGGGGGCGTACTCCAGCGTGCTGAGCCCGGCGCCGAGCTTCTCGTCGGGGAGGAACAGGTTCCACAGGCCCTGGGTCTTCGCCAGGGCCTTCAGTTCCTCCATGACGGGGGGCACGCGCCACGTCTTCCAGTCGCCGCCCTGGGCGGTGGCCCGGAGCTCTTCGTGATAGCGGGCCTCCGCCGGCAGGATGTGCTCGCTCATGAAGCGCTTCACGCGCTCCAGGTAGTCCTTGGCTCGCTCACTGGGCTCGAAGTCCATGGCCTTCATCCTGCGCATGGGGCCTTGATGCATCCAGTGAATGTTGGTCATGTGTCACCATGAACCCTGTTCAGGGTTCAGCGCGGCTCGCCCGGCTGGACCTCAACCTCTTCCGGGTCTTCGACGTGGTGCTCCGCGAGCGGAACCTGACGCGCGCGGCGGAGGTCCTGTTCCTGAGTCAGTCGGCCGTGAGCCATGCGCTGGCCCGCCTGCGCGAGCAGCTGGGAGAGCCGCTGTTCGTCCGGGAGGGGCGCGGTGTGGCGCCCACGGCGTTCGCGGAGCGGCTGGCGCCGGAGATTCGGGAGGCGCTGGCGCTGTTCGAACAGGCGGTTCATCGCGGACGCGGCTTCGACCCCCGCCGGGACGTGGGCCAGTTCACGGTGGCGATGAACGACGTGCTGGAGCCGTCGATTCTCCCGCTGCTCGTGGCTCGGTTACGGGCGCACGCGCCGAAGGTCCGCATCTCCAGCGTCCGGCTCGACCGGGCGCGACTGGAGCGGGACCTCGCGTCGGGGCGGCTCGACCTCTCCATCGACGTGGAGCAGCAGACCGGAGCGGAGCTGAAGCGTACGGCCTTGTTGCAAGACACCTTCTGCGTGGTGAGCCGAGGCAGGCGCAAGCTGGACGTGGCGAAGTACATGGCGGCCCGGCACGTCACCGTGTCCTCGCGCCGCACCGGGCTGGCCGTGGAGGACCTGGTGCTCAGCCGCCTGGGCTACCAGCGTGACGTCGTCGTCCGGTGTCAGCACTACGAGGCCGCGTTCAAGCTCGTCGCGGACTCCGACTTGCTGCTGACGATGCCGAGGCGGCGCGCGGCGGAGTTGCACGCGCTGCTGGGCAACCACCTCCTGCCGATGCCGCTGTCACTGCCCCCGCTGGAGCTTCATGTCTACTGGCACCGGCAGGCGGATGCGGACCCGCGCAACCGCTGGCTGCGAGGCGAATTGCTCGCGCTGACGGGGTAGAGGGCCAGGAGCCCATTATTCGAAACCTCCATCGGGGGCGGGGCCCCAGGTCCGGGAGGAGGCTGGGAGGTCGCTGTTCGGAAATGTCGGGGGTTTTGCGCGGCGGCAAATGTCCCGACATTTCCGAACAGCAAGGTGCAGGAGTCGCCCCGGGGGGCTCCGGGCCCTGCCGCTCAGCCTTGGATGTCGAAGCGAAGCGACGTCCGAGTTCCAGGCTGCACGTGCGGCAGCCCTTCGCCGGTGGCCAGCGCACCCTTGGCGGCGGTCCACGGCTCCACGCAGACGAAGTCCTTCCCACGTTGCGTCCACACGACGAGAACGCGGTACTCGGGGCTCCACGAGAGGCGAATGGGCTTGAGCCCGGGGCCCCGCTCCAACGTCGTTCCCGGCTTCGAGTGGTCCTTCAAGTGAAGGTCCACTTCCTCCTCGGTGAGGTTCAGCCCGGTGACGTTCACGTCCTGCTTGCGCCAGTTGTCCCACGCGCGCGTGGCGTCCGTGTCCACGCCCGCTTGGGCCTTCGCCGTGTCCGGCACGCGGAAGTACGGATGGAAGCCCAGGTGCAGCGGCATGGGCCGCGTGTCCTGGTTCTCGAACGCGCTCTCCAGCGTGAGCCGTTGGCCAGCCAGCGAGAAGGTGAGCCGTGCGTCGAACCGCCACGGGAAGTGGCGCAGCGTCTCCTCGTTGGAAGACAGCTCCACCACCAGCCGTGACGCGTCCGCCTGCCGCACCTTCCACGGCAGTTTCCGCGCGAAGCCGTGCTGCGGCAGCGTGTACTGCTGACGGTCCACGGAATAGGTGTCCCCCAGCAGCGGCCCGGCATTGGGGAACAGCACGGGGATGCCCCCGCGCACGTTCTTGGCCGGGTCCGCGACGGTGGCCTCGTCGAGGTACAGCCACTCGTCACCGTCCACGCACATCCGGCTGACGAGGGCCCCGCGTGAAGGAAGGACCTCCACGCGGCACCCGCCGTCCACCAGCGCGTACGTGTCCAGGCCTGCGATGCCGGGGAACGGACCGTTCATGCGTGCCTCAGATGGCGCCTTCGTTCGGGTCGTTGTCCATGAAGGGGTAGGGCACCTTCACGGGCGGGACGAAGGTCTCCTTGATGGTGCGGGGGCTGGTCCACCGCACGAGGTTGAGGGCCGAGCCCGCCTTGTCGTTGGTGCCGGACGCGCGGCCACCGCCGAAGGGCTGCTGGCCCACGACAGCGCCGGTGGGCTTGTCGTTGATGTAGAAGTTGCCCGCCGCGTGGCGCAGCTCGCGCAGCGCCGTGTCGATGGCCTTCCGGTCGCGCGCGAACACCGCGCCGGTGAGGGCGTAGGACGCGGCTTGGTCGACCTCGCGCAGCGTCTCCTCGTACTTCGCATCCGGGTAGACGTGCAGGCCCACCAGCGGCGCGAAGATTTCCTCGCGGAGGATGCGGTGGGTGGGGCTGTCGAGCTGCACCAGCGTGGGCTTCACGAACCAGCCCTGCTTCCGGTCCACGTCGCCGCCGGCCACGATGCTGGCCCCGCTGTCGCTCTTGGCCAGGTCGATGTACGAGGAGACCTTCTTGAAGGACTTCTCGTCGATGACGGCGCCCATGAAGTTGCGGAAGTCCGACACGTCGCCCATGCGAATCTCGCTGATGAGCGCCTGGAGGCGCGGCTTCAGCTTGGGCCACAGGGATTCGGGGATGAAGACGCGGCTGGCGGCGGAGCACTTCTGGCCCTGGTACTCGAAGCCGCCGCGGACGATGGCCACCGCGAGCGCCTCCAGGTCGTCCGCCGCGGACGGGTGGGCGACGATGAAGTCCTTGCCGCCCGTCTCGCCGACGATGCGGGGGTACTGCTTGTAGCGGGAGATGTTCTCGCCCACCGTGCGCCACATGGCGTTGAACGTCGGCGTGGAGCCGGTGAAGTGGATGCCGCCCAGGTGCGGGCTGGCCAGCACGGGGTTGCCCACCGTGGGGCCGTCACCCGGGAGCATGTTGATGACGCCGTCGGGCAGGCCCGCCTCGCGCAGCAGTTCCATGATGTACCAGGCGCTCAGGGCCGCGGTGGACGACGGCTTGAAGAGCACCACGTTGCCCATGATGGCCGGCGCGGTGGCCAGGTTCAGGGCAATGGCCGTGAAGTTGAACGGCGCCACCGCGAAGACGAAGCCGTCCAGCGGGCGGTAGTCCGTCATGTTCCACGTCTGGTACGCGGCCTCCGGCTGCCAGCCGAGAATCTGCTCGGCGAAGTGCACGTTGAAGCGAATGAAGTCGATGGCCTCGCACGCGGCGTCAATCTCCGCCTGGTGGGCCGTCTTTCCCTGCCCCAGCATGGTGGCGGCGTTGAGGATGGGGCGGTAGCGCGTGGCCAGCAGCTCCGCGGCGCGCAGGAAGATGGCGGCGCGCGACTGGAAGGGCATGCGCGCCCAGTCGTCCTTGACGGCCAGGGCGGCCTGGATGGCCTGCTCCGCGTGGCTGGCGTCTGCCTCGTGCAGCGTGGCCAGCACGTGCTGGTGGTTGTGCGGCATGCGCACCGTGTCCGTCTTGCCGGTGCGGATGTGCTTGCCGCCGATGATGACGGGGATGTCGATCTGCTCACCGGCCATGCGCTTCAGCTCGGCTTGGACCTCCCGGCGCTCGGCGGTGCCGGGCGCATAGGAGAGGACAGGCTCGTTCTTCGGCGGCGGGACGCGGGTATGGGCGTTGATCACGCGGATTCACCTCGGGCGGAAACGAAGGGCGCGCAGCATAGCCAAGCAGCCCAGTGGGGGAAGCGTGGAAGGCGGCGCAATCTCCAGTGAACCCTTGGGGTTTTGGACAATTCCCCGCCATTCCGGGGCGCCTTGGCTCACTGACGCGGTGCGCGGGGACGATGAAGCCCATGCGCGTCCCCTCGCACCCCGCCGAGCTGCCTACCGGCGTGCGCGGTTTCTACCCGTCGGTGACGGGGATGTTCGAGCTCACGGCGCCGGACGCGCACGACCACGTCCCGCTGCTGCTGAGTCCCTTCGGCTCCTCCACGTACCGGGGGAGTCGAGCCACGGAGCGCTTTCCTTTGGCGGCACGTCAGGTGTGTCGCGTCGAGCGGCCCCGGCCTCGCCGCGGGGCGCATGGAGGCTTCTTCTTCGGAGCGGCGCCGCCGGACGCCTCTTCGAGGAACTGTTGGAGGGCCGCCGCGTTGTTGTGCTCGGTGTCATGGGCGCTGTAGACGAGCGTCACCGTGCCGTGGCGCGCGGCTTCGAGCAGGGGCTGCCATGCCGCGGGATTCGCCGCGAGCTCGGCGGAGTATCTTCGGCAGAACTCGGACCAGCGGTCGGGGTCGTGTGCAAACCACTTCCGCAGCTCGGTGCTGGGGGCTGCGTCCTTCAGCCAGGCTTCGAGGGGAAGCGCTGTCTTCCGTACGCCTCGCGGCCACAGCCGTTCCACCAGGAAGCGCCGCCCATCCGTGCGGCTTGCTGCTTCGTACGCCCGCTTGAGTCGAATCGCCACTGGGCCACCTCGCGTGTCACACGTTCGTTGGTGGCAACGCCCGGGCGCCCTGCGACCGTCCCGCGCTCCAGCGGGGCCGGCGCCCGTCCTCTCACTCGGGGCGCGCCGTGCCGGGGGGCGTCGGGGTGAGTGGCCTCAGCTCTTCCACGCGGGCTGGATGGTGGGCGCGGCCGGGGTGACGGCCTCCGTGCGAGCCAGCAGCGCGTGAAGCTGGGCGATGAGCACGGGCGGCTTCACCGGCTTGACCAAGTAGGCGTCCGGGACGGGCTGGTCCGCGGGCCCTTCCGTGCGAGGCGCATAGCCGCTGACGAAGATGACGGGGATGTGCTTGAGCGTGGGCTCGGAGCGGAAGTGGCCACAGAGCGCGTAGCCGTCCATTCCGTCCATGTTCACATCGGAGATGAGCACATCGGGCGGGTGCGCCAGGGCCTGCTGAAGCCCCGACTCGCCGTCGGCCGCCGTGGTGCAGTCAAACTCGCCGGAGAGCAGGAGACGGAGCGTCTCCCGCATCGTCCACGAATTCTCGACGATGAGGACCTTCGGCTTCACGACACCCCGACTCTCAGGGAGGCTGCCGCCCGGCGGTGCCCGGTGCACACGCTCTCCCCCGGCGAAAGGCCCAGCATCACCCCACGCGCCAGCCGGGGCAAGAGGGGGTGCTCAGCACCCCTCGGGTCCGTGGGGGCCGCGGCGCGGCGCCTACTCCTCCGGAGGGGGGCTCACGAGGCCCTGACGCGAGACGGCGGAGTCGGGCTCCTCGTCGCCTCGGGCTTCCCTCTCCGGGACATCCTGGGACGTCCACTCCTCGCCGCGCTCCACGCGCGCCTCCCACGGCGTGTCGGCATGGGGCGCCGCGTCGCCGTGCTCGTGGGCGAGGTGCCGGGAGGCGTCCGCCGCGCCACGGTCCTGTGCGTCCGCCACCTGCCCGCGGTTGCGCGGTTGGAAATTCTCCCCGGCGTGGAAGCCCGCCTGCTGGTCATCTCCAATGTCCCTGGGCCGCGCGTCCTGGGGGCCCTTGTCCTTCTTGCCAGCCATGGTGCCGTCTCCGTGGGTCGGGAGGGCGTGAGGTTCCGCCCCGTTCGCTTCAAGTTCGGAGCGGGCGGCCCCTGGGGCAACGACGCCAGGGCCCACTGACGGGAGGGCGGCCTAGCGAGGCGGAGGCGGCGCCTGTCGGGCCAGGGCCGGTCCCCTTCGCGACAGCTGCGCCACCACCTCCGCGAGCCCCGCGGTGGGCGCGGCGATGCGGCAGGCGGCCCCGCCGTGGACCAACCCCACCACCTGCATGCGCGCGTCCACCAACGGCGCGCCGGAGTCTCCCGGCCGGCCCCGGATGGTGGTGAAGAGCGCGGCGGGCACCTCCGGAAGCGAAGGGCAGCGGCCCAGCCGCTCCAGCACGGCCTGCTGAGGTTCGTCGGGACGGTCATTGCGGCCCGCGAACACCAGTGGCTCGCCCGGAGCGGGCAGGGCCTGGGCGACGTCCAGTGGACGCACCGGCGCTGGCGCGTCCAGGCGGAGGACGGCGATGTCCCGGCCCCGGTCCACGTGCACGGCGCTGCCGTCCATCCGGCGTCCGCCCAGGAAGGACAAGGGCACCCGCGTGTCCTCATTCCGGAGGCAGTGCGCGGCGGTGAGAATGTGCCGGCCGTCTTCCACCACCACGCCCGCGCAGTGGCCCGGCTCCAGCGTCACCGTCGCCGCCGCCACGTCGTCGAGGTCCGGCGGTGTCTCCTCCTCCGACGTGTGGCATGCCGTCAGCAGCAACGCCCCCACGCCCGCCCCCAGCCACGTCCTCCAGCCCGCGTCCCTCATCCGTCACCCTCGTGGCCCGCTCACCTGGCCGGCGCCTTCGGAGGGAGGATGTGCACCCACGCGTCCGGGGCTCCGGGCAGGGCTGCCAGGCCGCCGTCCAGCCGAGGCCCGTGTTGTCAGGTGCTTGTCGCCTGGGGCCGCATGCGCGGTGCGACACTCAACGCCGACACGGCACTGATGATGTGTGCCTGTCGCAAGGAAACGTGATATCCCATTAACCTCTGCATTTCGCTGACCCCGCCGGTTCCCCTTCGTGAGCGACGAGGAGAAGACAGCAGTCCTGGACGAGCGCAGCCGTCCTCCGAGTTCATGGGGGGACCGCATCCGCACGCCCATCACCCTGCCGGGAGCGCGCGCCGGGGAGCGCCGCTCGTTGGCCGTGGGCATGGTGGTGACGGGGCGCTACCGGGTGGAGGGGCTGCTGGGCGAAGGCGGCATGGGCCGCATCTGGCTGGCCACGGACCTGCACGAGCACCGCCGGGTGGCGCTCAAGGAGATGCAGGTCCCCGCGGGCCTGACGGCGGGCAAGACGGAGGAGCTGGTGCTGATGTTCCGGCACGAGTTCTTCGCCATGAAGAAGCTCCAGCACCCCGGCACCCTCAAGGTCTTCGACTGGGGCATGACGGAGGCCGGCAACCGCTTCATCACCATGGAGGTGGTGGACGGGCAGGACCTGAGCTCGCTGGGGCGTGAGTCGCCGCTGGACACGCGCACGCTGTACCGCGTGCTCATCCAGATGTCCCAGGTCCTGGCCTTCCTGCACTCGCGGCTGTACGTGCACTGCGACATCAAGGCCAGCAACATCCGCATCACCAGCGCGGGCGCGGTGAAGCTGATGGACTTCGGCGTCATGCACCAGCTGGGCACCCCCAGCCCCGGCCGCCTCAAGGGCACGCTGGAGTACCTGGCGCCGGAGTGGCAGCGCGGCGCGAGCATCGACGGGCGCGCGGACCTTTATTCGCTGGGCGTCATGGCCTACTACCTGGTCACGCGCCGGCTGCCCTTCAAGCGCAACACCCCGGCGGCGCTCCTGGCGGACCACCTGACGCGGCCGCCGCCGAAGCCGTCCACGATTTGCCCGGTGGATCCACAGTTGGAGGAGATCATCCTCCTGCTGTTGGCGAAGGATCCGCGCGAGCGCTTCCAGGACGCCAGCGAGCTGATGGAGGCGCTCTGCCACGCCAGCGGCGAGCCGATGCCGGAGGAGCCGCTGTCGGCGCGCGCCAGCTACCTGCACGTGCCGGAAGTGGTGGGCCGCGCCGCGGAGCTGGAAGCGCTGATGAACGGCCTGGCCGAGGCGGACTGGGGCCAGTCCCGCGCGGTGCTCATCGGCGCGCCCGCGGGCGTGGGCAAGACGCGGCTGCTCCAGGAGTTCGAGCTCCAGGCGAAGCTGGCGGAGCTGCCCTTCGGCCGGGGCCAGTGCCGCGCGGAGGGGCAGGCGCCGCTGACGCCCATCGTCCAGGCGGTGCGGTGCCTGGTGCCGCTCACGCCCTCGGAGATGATGGAGCGCCTCGGGCCGAAGCTGCGGCAGTTGCTCCCGGGCCTGACGCCAGACGCGGGCGAAGTGCATCCGGTGGCGGGCGAGGAGAAGCTGGCCTTCTTCGGCGCGCTGGCGGAGTGGGTGCAGGCGCTGGGCCGGCGGATGACGCTGGTGCTGTGCTTCGAGGACCTGCAGTGGGCCGACAGCGCCACGCTGGAGGTGCTCAACGTCCTCATCCGCGCCCTGTACGGCACGCGCGGCATGGTGGTGGGCACGTTCCGGAACGGCGAGCTGAGCCGCCTGAGCCTGGCCTTCCAGACGGTGGACGAGAAAATCACCACCCGCATGGACCTGGAGCCGCTGGCCGCCGAGCACGTGCGCACCCTGGTGGAGCTGGCGCTGCCGGGGCTGGCCGTGCCGGAGGCCTTCGTCACGCGGTTGCACGAGACGACGGGCGGCAATGCCTTCTTCGCCACCGAGTGCCTGCGCGCGCTGGTGGAGGAAGGCGCGCTGACGCGGGTGGGCGGCCGGTGGAGCGCCGTCGAGGGACTGGACACACGGCCGCTGCCCGCCAGCATCCACGACGCGGTGCTCGCGCGCCTGGGCAGTGCTCCGGCGGAGCAGGTGTCGCTGCTGCGCCAGTTGGCGCCCGCGGGCCGCAGCCTGGAGCTGCCCATGCTCCGCGCGCTGGCGGAGCTGCCCGAGTCCGAGCTGTTCGCGGTGCTGGACGGCATCGTGGAGCGGCAGTTCCTCCAGGAGGTGGAGGGCCGCTACGTCTTCACGCACGACACCGTGCACCAGGCCGTCTACGACAGCACGCCCGAGGAGGCGCGGCGCGTGGCGCACGGCCGCGTGGCGCTGGCGCTCCAGACGCTGCACTCGTCGCGGCCGGAGCTGTCGCGCACGGTGGGGTGGCACTACCTGCGCTCGTCGGAGCCGGAGCTGGCCATTGGCCCGCTGCTGGACGCGGGCCGGGCCGCCATCGAGGCGCAGGCGCTGCTGGAGGCGACGCTGCTGCTGAAGGAAGCGGCGATGCTGCTGGAGGCCGCGCCGGACTTCCCGGGCCGTGACAGGCTGCTCTTGCGCATCTGGGTGACGATGGTGGAGGTGGGCTATTCGAGCGACCCGCCCACCTCGCTCGTCTTCGCGCGGAAGCTGAGCGAGCACTGGACCTCCACGGTGGACCTGGCGGACGGGCGGACGCAGGCGGTGGCCGCGCTGGAGGCCGCGTGCGCCGCGCCCGAAGTGGAGCGTCCCGCGCGCCTGAAGGCGCTGTTCCGCGAGCGGGAGGCGGACACGTTCGCCAGCACCGCGGACGTCTTCTGGAAGCAGGCCGAGCTGCGCATCCTCCAGGCCATGGCGCTGGCCAGCGTGGGCCGCACGGAGGAGCTGACGGCGCTGCTGGAGCGCGTGCGGGCCGAGCAGCCGGAGGTGTCGCCCTACCGTGCCGCGGTGCAACTGGCGCCCGCCCAGTTGTGTGCCTACACGGGCCGCTTCTCCGGTGTGCTGGAGACGCAGTACGAGCAACTGAACCGGCTTCGCGGGCTGTGCGAGGTGACGGGCCGGCTCCCCAAGCGCCTGGCATGGGCGCTGGGCATGGGCGGCTTCACGATGAACATGAACCTGGCGCTGCGCGGCGAGCCGCTGGACGCGCAGGCGCTGCGCGACGGGTACGCCGTGGCGGAGGCCCATGGGTTCACGGACGTGCGCGGCTTCCATCTGTTCGCGGTGGTGACGCGCGCGGCCTTCACGGGCGACGGCGCGGCGTTCGTCCCGGCCTTCACGGAGAAGACGGAGCTGGTGCGGCGGCTGGGCAACCCCCGGTTGATGGAGCGCAACCTGGCCCTCTTCACACCGCCGTACTACCTGGAGCGCGGCGAGCACGAGCACGTGGCCGCGGTGGTGGCCCGCGCCGAGGCGCTGGCGCGGGTGCTACCGGAGGACCGGTGGCTCCAGTGTCACCTGCGGGTGTATCAGGCCTGCCGCGACGTGCTCTTCGAGGATGCGGGTGCGGCGCGCCGCTCACTTCCCGCGGCCCTTGCCGCCGCGCGCGAGGGCGGCGTCCGCATGGAGACGCTGCTGCGCGTCTACCAATCCCGCTTCGAGCGGGAGCAGGGCAACCTGGTGGCGGCGCAGGACGCGGCGGAGGCGGCGCTGGCGCGGGCCACGGACCCGGTGCTGGCCAATCCGTGGGATGAAATCCTCTCCCGCCGGGCGCTGGCGGCGCTGCTGCCCGGTGAGGAGGGCCTGGCGCACCTTCGCCGGGCGCTCGCGCTGGCGGAGCTGACGGGCAACGTGCTCCAGGTGGGGCTGGTGCGCCTGGCGCTCGCGGAGCGCGCGCGGGACGCGGAGTCCTCCGTGGTGGCGCTGGAGGCGGCCGAGGCGGCCTTCATGGATGCCCGGGCCTCCAGCCTGCTGTCCCTGGCCAGCTCCCTGCGGGGGGCGCTCCAGCGCCGCGCCGGGGAGCTGCGTCAGAGCGCCTGATGTGACGCTGGAAAGTCGACGGGACTGTGTCCTCACGGCCCGGACGTGGGGCGTTAGACTCGGGCCATGGCCCCGACCCCACTGCGGTTCCTGCTGGATTTCATCTCGCCGTATGCCTACCTGGCCTGGACGCGCCTGCCGGCGCTCGCCGCGCGCCATGGCCGCACCGTGGAGCCGGTGCCCGTGCTGCTCGCGGGGGTGCTCAACGCGACGGGAAACATCGGCCCCGCGGAGGTCGTGCCCAAGCGGGCCTACCTCTTCAAGCAGACCTTCCGCATCGCCCATGACTTGGGCGTGCCCTTCGCGCCGCCGCCGACGCATCCCTTCAATCCGCTGCTCGCGCTGCGCGTGACGGCCGCCGTGGATGACGTGGAGGCCCGGAGCCGGCTGGTGAGCGCCCTGTATGCCTCCGCCTGGGGCGGCGGGAAGGGGGCGGAGTCGCCCGAGGCCGTGGGCGCGGCGATTCAGGCCGCGGGGCTGGACGCCCAGGCGCTGCTCGCGGCGGCCCAGACGCAGGAGGTGAAGGACCGGGTCCGGCGGAACACCGAGGCGGCGGTGGCCGCCGGGGCCTTTGGCGTGCCCACCTATCTGGTGGACGACGAGCTGTTCTTCGGCGTGGACTCGCTGGGGCACCTGGAGCAGTTCCTGCGCGGCGAGGACCCGCTCACCCCGGCGGACGTCGAGCGCTGGCGCACGCTGCCAGCCAGCGCGTCCCGGCGCTGAAGCCAGCGCACGCGGGCGCCGCTTTCCGCTAGGGTCCCGGAGTCATGGTCTCCGGTCGGCCCGCCTTGTTGACCTCCCTCGTTCGGCTCCTCGCGCCCGTGGCGCGGGGGGCGGTGCACCTGGAGGTCCCCCCTTCATGAACGTCCTCGCCGAGTTGGGCATCGCCGTCGCCGGCCTAGTGCTGGCGCTCGTGCTGCTGTCCATGAATCTGTGGCGCAGCATCCTCTTCCTCTTCCCGTCCAGCGTGCGGGTGGAGCCCGAGGCGCCCGCGGACCAGATGGATTTGCCCCTGGAGCTGTCGGGGCGCGCCAACCAGCTCCAGGCGCTGGGGTTCGTGCCGCTGGGCAGCCACGAGGAGAAGCCGCGCCTCCAGCGCGCCACGCGCTCCTACGATTGGGCCCACCCGGGTGAGCGCGTCTTCGCCACGCTCCACGAGGGGCAGGGCGGCGTGCCCCGGCTGTACCTTCTCACCCCCCTGGCCTCCGGGGGCTTCGTCATCACCGCGGACTACCGGCGCCCGGCGCTGGAGGTGCCCGGCGTCTATCTGGCGGGTTCACTGGAGGACGCTCCGCCCGACCGCCTGCTGCGCGCGCACCTGCGCCGCCTGGACGGGTTGCAGCCCGCCGGGGATTTCACCTGGGAAGGCAGGGTGGCCGCCGGGCGTTCCTGGTACCAGGGGCTCGGTCGCAAGGAAATCCGGAAACAGAACCTTCAAGGTTTGTTGTGGACCGTCATTGCGCTTGCCATCGTCGCCAGCGCCTTTTTCGGGCCGCGCGCGCCCTAGGGCCGCCCGTCCCACACGTCACGACGTCACGGCGCGCGTGCACCGCGCGCCCCATGAGAGTAGGTAGACGACCATCATGAAGAGCGTGTCCAAGAACGAGGAAATCTACTTCCTGTCCGGCAAGCGCACCCCGTTCGGTACCTACGGGGGGAGCCTGAAGGACCTCAGTGCCACCGACCTCGCCGTGGAGTCGGCGAAGGCCGCGTTGGCCCAGGCGAAGGTGTCTCCGGAAGACGTCCAGCACGTCGTCTACGGCAACGTCGTGCAGACCAGCGCGGACGCCATCTACCTGCCGCGCCACGTGGGCCTGCGCACCGGCGTGCCCGTCCCCGTGCCCGCGCTGGGGGTCAACCGGCTGTGCGGCTCCGGCTTCCAGGCCTTCATCACGGCGGCGGAGCTGATGCTCACCGAGCAGGCCGCCGTCGTGCTGGCCGGCGGCACCGAGTCCATGAGCCAGGCCCCCCACGTCATCCGCGGCGCCCGCTGGGGCCTGCCGCTGGGCAAGGGCAGCCTGGAGGACATGCTGTGGACGGCCCTCACCGACAGCTACACCGGCCAGGCCATGGCGCTCACCGCCGAGCAGCTCGCGGTGGACTACTCGCTCACGCAGGACCAGGTGGACGAGTACGCCGTCCTCACCCAGAAGCGCTTCGCCGCCGCGCAGGAGGCGGGCCGCTTCCAGGATGAAATCGCCCCCGTCACGCTGAAGACGAAGAAGGGGGAGACGGTGGTGTCCCGGGACGAGCACAACCGCCCGGAGACGTCGGTGGAGAGCCTGCGCAAGCTGCCCAAGGTCTTCAAGAAGGACGGCGTGGTGCACGCGGGCGCGGCCAGCGGCATCTGTGACGGCGCCGGCTCCATGGTGATGGCCACCGGCAGCTTCGTGAAGAAGCACGGCCTGCAGCCCATTGCCCGGCTCGTCAACTGGGGCGTCTCCGGCTGCGACCCGAAAGTCATGGGCATCGGCCCCGCGCCGGCCATCCGCCAACTGCTGGAGCGCGCCCAGTGTCAGCTGTCGGACATCGACCTCTTCGAGGTCAACGAGGCCTTCGCGCCGCAGTACCTGGCGGTGGAGAAGGAGCTGGGGCTGCCCCGCGAGCGCACCAACGTCAACGGCGGCGCCATCGCCGTGGGGCACCCGCTGGGGGCTTCCGGCGCGCGCATCACCACCACGCTGGTGTACGAGCTGAAGCGTCGCGGCGCCCGCTATGGTATCGGGTCCGCCTGCATCGGTGGCGGTCAGGGCATCGCGGTGCTCGTCGAGGCGCTCTGATGACACAGGACTCCCAACCAGGACGCGAGATGAGCAACGAGGTGGACGCGAAGACGGCGCGTGAGCGGGCCAAGGCCATCGCAGAGCAGCGCCGCGCCGAGCGTCGCAACCGCAAGCGCAAGTGCGTGGTGTGTAGCGTGGAGGAGAGCGACAAGACGCCCCTGACGGCACACCCCGAAGGCATTGGCCCGGCCTGCAAGGACGAGGTCACCTGCCTGTCGCGCAAGGCCGCCAGCGGCCGGTGACGTTCCAGCCCCCGAGCCCGCGCGCTCCGTGCGAGGCTCGGGAGCCCACCTCCCAGGTGGGATGCCCAGGACGCGCAAGGGCCGGATTGTCGGGCCCGATTCTTGATGGCGGAATCGTCTCGGGGTAAACGTCCAGAATCTCTGGTTTATGACGAGGGTCGGAATGGGCGTTATCAGCTTCACGGGCGTCAAGGTGTTCTCCACCACGCTCGCGCGTGACCGCGAGAACATGGGTGAGAACATCACCAAGTGGCTCAAGGAGAACTCCAACCTGGAGGTGGTCGACAGGGTGGTGACGCAGTCCTCCGACAAGGAGTTCCACTGCTTGACCATCACGCTCTTCTACAAGCCGAAGGCTTGATTGGCCGCGAGGCAGTTGACGAAGCGTGGGTGTTCGAGGGCGCTTTCCCCGATGTCGGGGATGGGCGCCCTTCGTCATTTGGGGTTGCGAAGCGAGCGGTGTTCCACCACCTTTGGACGGCTCTGAGCAACGAGAGGATGGTGTACTGAATGCGACCGATGAGGAGCTTCGGAGGCGGGGGCGGCGGCATGGGACTGCCCGGCCTGGAGACCACGGCGTCCAAGTTGGCGGTGGCGCTGGTGGCGGGCTCCGTGATGTTCCACCTCACGAAGTCGCAGTCGGGTGGTTTGCTGTTGCTGTTCCCGGACCTGGTGTTCGGCAAGCTCTTCCTGTGGCAGCCGCTGACGTATGCCTTCATCGAGTCGAGTCCCATCGGCATCATCTTCGGCGCCATCATCACCTGGTCCATTGGCGGCTACCTGGAGTCCATCTGGGGCAGCAGGCGTCTGTTGATGGTGGCGCTGGGCATCGCGGTGAGCGCGGGCCTCATCACCTCGCTGCTGGCCATGCTGGTGCCCGGCGCGACGGTGCAGGCGTACGCGGGCGGCAACGTCATGACGTCGGTGCTGTGGGTGTCCTACGGACTCTCCATTGGCCGGGGGCAGACGAACTTCTGGGGTCTGCCGCTGTCGGGCAACGCGCTGGCGGGCATTGGTGCGGGCTTCGTCGTCCTGTCGGCCGTCACCAGTGGCTGGCAGACGCAGGTGCCGGACCTGCTGGGCCTCTGCATGGCGTTCGCCTACGTGCGCGGGGCCAGCCCGCGCAAGCTGTGGCTGCACCTGCAGCACTGGCGGCTGCAGCGTCAGTTGAAGGGCCGCTCCAAGCACCTGCAGGTGGTGCGGCAGGACCGGCCGGACCGGGACCAGTACCTCAACTGACGCCGGGCCCTTCGCGACTCAGTGGGCCGCCTCCGGGTGGCCGTACTGCTTGAGCTTGCGGTAGAGCGTCGCCACGCCGATGTCGAGCTGCTCGGCGGTGCGCGCGCGGTTGCCGCCATTCTGCGCCAGCACCGCCAGGATGTAGTGCTTCTCCATGTCCTCCAGCCGCTGCGGATTGCCGGTGGGCACCAGGCTGGGAGGCGCGGCGCGGACCTCCTCCGGCAGGTCCTCCCGCTCCACCCGAGTGCCCTCGCACAGCGCCACCGCGCGCTCCACGGCGTTGCTCAGCTCTCGCACGTTGCCTGGCCACGCATAGCGCAGCAACTGGTCCGCCGCGTCCGGGGACAGGCCCGACACCCTACGGCCCAGACGCTCCGCGGCCTCGGCGAGCAGCAGCCGCGCCAGGGGGAGCACGTCGTCGCGGCGCTCACGCAGCGGCGGAATCTTCAGCTCGATGACGCGCAGCCGGTAGTAGAGGTCCTGACGGAAGCGCCCCTGGCGGACCTCCTCCGCGAGGTCGCGGTTGGTGGCGGCCACCAGCCGCACGTCCACCTTGCGGCTGGCATTCTCACCCACGCGGCGCACCTCGCGCTCCTGCAGCACGCGCAGCAGCTTGGCCTGCATGGACGGTGGCACCTCGCCCACTTCATCCAGGAAGAGGGTGCCGCCATGGGCCGCTTCGAAGAGGCCGGCCCTGTCGTGGGTGGCGCCGGTGAAGGCGCCGCGCGCGTGGCCGAACAGCTCGCTCTCCAGCAGGCTCTCCGTGACGGCGGCGCAGTTGACGGCGACGAAGGCCTTGTGCGCGCGGCCTGACTCGTCATGGATGAGGCGGGCGATGCGCTCCTTGCCCACGCCGCTCTCGCCCGTGACGAGCACCGTGGAGTCCACCTTCGCCACCCTGCGCGCCAGGTTGATGACTCGCTGCATCGCATCCGAGCGCGCCACCATGCCCGCCGGGTCCTCCGTCACGCCCGCGCGCGCCAGCGACTGCCGCTTCGCGCGCAGCTTGCGCTCCGCCTGCCGCAGCGCCTCCGTCACCTGCGCCAGCATGCCTTCCATGCACTGGGTTTCGTAGAGGCGCAGCACCTCCGTGCACTCGGTGCTCCACTCCTCGGCGGGGCGGCCCACGTAGTGGCATGCCGCGTCGCCCTTGCCCACGCAGCGCAGCTCCGTGCCGTAGATGGGCTTGCCGTTGACGTAGCTCATGTAGCCAGACGCGAAGCCGGTGAGGCTCCAGCACACCGGCTGGTCGGACTGGCCCAGGTGCAGCAGGTGCTGCTCGGCTTCATAGGAGTCGTGCCACTGCGCTTCGGCGAAGGGCTCCGGGCCTTCGTCCGCGCGGCGCTGGACGGGCTCCACTCGGACCTGCCCCTGGAGGGTGTGCAGCCGCCCGCCGGCACGGCGCCACAGGGATTCGTCCTTCCAGGGAACCGCGCCCTTCATCGCTTCGGCCGTGCGCCAGCCATGCGCGTAGCCCAGGCGCGTGAAGGTGCCGCGCGCCGCCGTCATCCCCATCAGCTTGATGAGCTCCTTGCGGAGCAGCCCCAGCGCCACCGGGTCCATCAGCAGCACGCGCTGGCCTCCGAAGTGGATGAGCCCGCCCCCCGGCTCGAACGACAGCAGCTCACTCAAGTCCAGCTCGAAACGGCCACCCACGCTGTACGACTCCTTCCAGAATGAGTGGAGTCTCTATCGTTTTGAGAGGTCCGTTGCACGGGAGGTTTAGGGAGCGGAGCAAATCCAATAGGTTGGAGTTTTGGGTGTCGTGGTCCTCCGGTTGCACTAGAAGGCGGCCGTCATGGGCGACGAACTCGACAGACGCGTGGTGCTTCAAGGCGCGGCGGCGGCCGGGGTGGTGGG